>REDT01000227.1 GCA_007693295.1 Balneolaceae bacterium | reverse complement strand
AGCTGACGGATCATGTTAAGTGCTCTCCCCCATCCGGCGGATCGCGTTAAGTGGAAAAGGCAATGGAAAAATTTCCGATCATATGACTTGTATTTAGCCTATCCTCAAAACGAGCGATAGCGAGTAATGTACAAAAGCGTAGCGAGCACTCCACGCGCCGAAGGCGTACTCAACGTGAGCGCAGCGAACACTCCACACATCGAAGATGTACTACACCTGAAGGGATCCTAATGAGCTCATTGTTTGTACACGAAGTGCTCATCTTTTGAACGCGAAGCGAAACTCAGGTTATTTTACCCTATCCGTCAACCATCTCCTCAAAAGCAGTCATCCCCTCAAACAACAGAAAATCGTGCATTTTCATAGGTATCTCCTCATTCAGATAGCTTGAAATATATGTTGCATCACCTCCGGTAACGAAAACCTCTGCAGGCGTATATTCCGCTTTAAATTTATTCAGAAAGGAACCGATCGCCATTAGATATGAACCGTTCACTCCCCAACCGACACACTCCTCTGTCGACTTACCGGGCCAGTTGCCCATCACCTCTCGGTCAATACCCGGCAGCTCCGGCAGATTCCGTCTCATGCTTTGGTGAAAAATCTCCAGGCCGGGCATGATCACCCCGCCCCTGAAAACTTTGTCTTTCGTCATCAGATCTATGGTGCAGGCCGATCCGGCATCGATCACAATTACATTGCATTCCATCTGTACAAATGCCCCCAAACAGACAAGAAATCTGTCGATGCCCAATGTTTGAGGAGTCTTGTAGTCAAGGCATTCTGAAGGGATCATATCTGTTGTGATGGTTTTGATCTCTACTCCTGTCAAAATTGATTTCAACATATCCAGAACATCCCGTCTCACAGAACTTGTTAGAATAGTCTCAATATCTCCTTGTTCAGCAAACGATTTGAAAAGATTCTCCGCCACCCCAACCTCTTCCTTATGAATCATTTGCCACGTTTGATCACGTTTTTCGGCTGATTTAATGAATGAGTTTCCAATATCCAGGTAAATTGTTCTCATTTGTCTAGTTTTGGAATGATTGATACGTGTGATGTTTTATATTACCACACATTAACTTAACAAAAATCATTGAAGGCCTGATGGATTTAAATAGCAAGATTGCAATCGTAACCGGCGCCAGCAGCGGTATCGGCACTGCTTTTTCTGAAAAACTGATTAATAAAAGAGCAACTGTCTACGGCCTTGCGCGACGGCTCAATAAACTGACCGAGATTCAACAACGTCTTGGAGACCGGTTCATACCTGTTGAGATGGATGTTACACGGTCAGATGATCTTGAAAAGTGGGTTAATAAGACTTTTTCAGGCCAGCATTCCCCGCATATTCTTATAAATAATGCGGGATTGGGCTATTTTGGAAGCGTTGATGAACTCTCACTGGATGAATGGAAAAAAATGGTCGACACCAACCTGAACGGGGTATTCTACCTGACGCGCCTGGTGGTGCCGCTTATGAAGAGCAGTGAGGATTACTCTCACATCATTAATATCTCCTCTGTTGCAGGGCTGCTGGGTAATCCCCAGATATCGGGATATAATGCCACTAAGTTCGGACTGAGGGGGTTCAGTGAAGCGCTCTTTAAAGAGCTTCGATACGACAAAATCAAGGTATCAACGATGTTTCCGGGCTCTATATCCACACAGTTTTTCGACAATGCAGCAGGAGCCGATACGCACCCCAATATGATGCACCCTTCAGACGTTGCAGATACATTGATCCATCTATTGGAGACACCCGATAACCTTTTGATCAATGAAATTGCACTGAGACCGTTAAATCCAAAAAAACCGGAAGATCTGTGAACCGAATTTTCTTGTTATTGTTGAGTGCGTCTTTATTTCTGATGCTTCCTGCATGTGATAACACACCGGACATACTTGAGCAGGAACTTTATGAAATGCTCCTGCTTGAATTTTCATTACTGAACCAAATGGATGAAGCTTTTCTGCAGGAAAAACCCAGGGAAGAGTTACAGGTAAAAATCTATGAACACTACGGCGTAAGTGAAGAAGAATTCCGGCGGGCTCATGAATATTATCAGCGAGATATCGAAACCCAAATTGAACGAATTGAGGAGCTTAATCTAATACTGAGACAGGAGCGGGATTCCGTACAGCAAGTGGAGCGTGAACATCGAATGAGAAAAAATGTAGATCCCGACTCTTTGAGAAAATTGCTTCTTGAGCGACAAGAAGATATGGAAGAGGGCGAACTTGAAGATGAGGAGAGCTTGAAATTTTCTCCCGATGATATCATACCCGACAATTAAGGCGGGATTTACTGAATCGTATAGGGATAACATTAAAAAAAAGAGCCCCGGGATTCCAGGGCTCCATACAATTAATCACTGTTTTCGGTTTTCATCATTCACTAATTGACATCAACAGTAAAACTACTCTCCAAACATATCTTTATAATCGGCCATGGCTGCCTCAACAACCTTGAATGCTTCCTCCCTTTTGTAGACACGATCTACAAAAACATCCGACTCCTTTCCCGGCACCAGTTTATAGGTGCCGAAATAGTGCCGAAGTCTCTCGATTAACACATCAGGCAGATCATTCACTTCGTTTACATCTTTGTAATAACGATCATTATCAAGAACGGAGATAATCTTATCATCAGCTTCTCCCTCATCAATCATATGAAGGCCACCGATAACACGGGCATTCAAAATAACTTCAGCCCTGTCGATGGGGCGCTCACTCAATACACAGATATCGAGCGGATCACCATCTCCGTCTTCAGTATGGGGTGAAAGTTTTCCGATCCTGTCTCCACAATAGGTCCGGGGAATAAATCCGTAGAGTGAGGGTGGCATCGAAGAGCTCCGCTGCGGTCGATCTACCCGCATATAACCGGTCAATTTATCTACTTCATATTTAATAGCATCAAAAGAGGTAACCTCAATAAAAGCACTTACAATATTCGGAGCTTCATCTCCAATTTCAAGGCCATGCCAGGGATGGGGTCGCCAGCGGTAAAATGGATTCGGAAAGTTCAAATGTCTCTGTTTTAATTTAAAAGTTTTAATTTCTGTAATTTTCAGTACTGGATTATAGTCGTTTCTCAGGAAAATACAATTTACGCCATAATTGCATTCAGTTTCTCCAGATTATCTTCAACTCTGAGCGCTTTAATTACATCCCCAATGTTTCCTTTCATAATATCATCAAGGTTGTAGAGTGTCAGATTTATTCTGTGGTCCGTCAAACGGCCCTGCGGGTAATTATAGGTACGGATTTTTGCACTGCGGTCTCCGGTGGAAACCTGGCTTTTGCGATCTGCAGCACGTTCCGACCGAATCTGCTCCATCTCCATATCATAGAGCTTGCTCTTAAGCATCACCAATGCTTTTTCTTTGTTCTGATGCTGTGATCGCTCCTGCTGGCACTCAACTACAACACCACTCGGGGCGTGCGTCAGGCGAATTGCAGAGTCCGTTTTATTCACGTGCTGCCCACCGGCGCCGCTTGAACGGAATGTATCAACGCGCACGTCTTTCATGTCGATTTTAATTTCTACATCATCGTTCACTTCGGGCAGAACAGCCACAGTTGCAGCAGACGTATGGACCCTGCCCTGCGATTCGGTCTCGGGCACACGCTGTACCCGGTGCACACCACTTTCATACTTCATTTTGCCATATACCTCATTGCCCGACAGCTCAAAAACAATCTCTTTAAACCCACCCTTTTCACTTTCGGTAACCGACAGTACACTCATTTTCCACTTTTGAGAATCGGCATACCGGCGGTACATATCAAACAGGTCTCCGGCAAAAATAGCTGCCTCATCACCACCGGTGCCGGCACGGATTTCGATAATACAGTTTTTGGAGTCATCGGGATCCTTTGGAATCAGTTTAAACTTGATTTCATCCTCAAGCTCTTCAAGCGAAGCTTTAAGTTCTTTGTTCTCTTCTCTGGCTATCTCCGTAATCTCCGGGTCTTCATTCTCTTCAATCAGTTCCCTGTTGCCTTCCAAAAGGCTTCTCATCTCCTGCCAACTGTCAAAGTCATCAACCAGCTCCTTTAGCTGCGTGTGCTCTTTTGTCAGTTCGGCATACTCACTGGGCCTGTCATAGATTGATGGATCAGCCATAGCCTGGTTAAGCTCATCATATCGTTGCTTTATCTGCTGTAGTTTTGCTTCTATATCCATTAAAATGATCAGATTTTGATAGGCAGGTAAGATATTGAATTATCTACACCAAACGAACAGAGAATTTTTTTGATAATGTAGCTTGAAAGAAAACCTAAAACTGAGTATTCAATATCATTACCTGACTCTACAACTTGCGCCCTGCACCCTGAGTCGTGAACTTGCAGAACTACTGCCTAACGCTACAGTCCGGATTCCACGCTGTATTTGGAAGCGTTGATGCCTCTTCTATGGTCAGCAGGTCGCTCTCCACAACCTCAGTCAGGTTTACGTTCAGATCGAGCTGATTCAGGAAAAATCCACAGGGGCCAAACTCATTTGCGCCTGGGTGGGATACAAAGCTTGTTCCGGTATGAGGTGGTCGAAATGCAGATTCACCGTGTACCCTTACAAAACCATCAGCCACACCTATGCCCCGAACCCTGTAGGTGTTTGTATTTCCATTGTTAAGCCTTGCAGTTAAAAATGTACCCCGCTCAATTACACCATTCTCCGGATTCAGGCGCGTAATTACACTGACAGATGGCCCGCCCCCTTGTCCATAATTGGATTGATATACACCGTTGAATGCATTTTCAGAAGTTGTGCGAAGCGTGAGATAACTGTTGCTGCTGCTGCCACCATTCAGGGTAAAAACAACCCACGGCCTGTTTTGAGGGTCAAGTGTTACCAAGACGGCTCTCACATCTACAGGTGAATTATCGTGCACAACTTCCCAAACCAATTCACCACTTGCGTCATACTTTTTAACTACCGGGTTCTGCTGGCTATCAGAGACCTGGTTAAAACCCACCTCATAACTGTTGCCATCACTGTCTGTTACCGTATTGGATGTAGAAAGCGGAATATTTGATGCAATAGAATCGTCGGTGCTTGTGGATGAACCACAGCTTGACAGAATAATGAGTAAGGAGAAAATGAACAGAAACGAATAAACTCTCATAGCTGAATTAAATTTATGTTAACAGATAAGTGGTTATAATTTAAATGAAAAATAGCGATCGGATTACCAACACAACAACAAGCCAAAGCACGTAAAACATTCACCTTATTTAACTCCATTCACTATCTTTGTTTCATTAAATATTTTATGAATGATTTACTACCTTTTGATCCCCCGCTTACGGGTGGAACCAGATTAATTTAACTTCAATATCATACACCCGTCTGACGGGATAAACTCATGAAACATCCTCTCAATTCACACTTCAAGATCGGATTTCTCGGCGCCGGTCAGCTTGCCCGTATGTCGGCTCTGCAGGCATTTCGATACGGTATGCAGGTTGCTGTTTTTTCCGATAGGCCCGAAAACGAACCGGTCCAGTTTATGACACCTTACTCCTATTCCGGATCTTTTGACGAACTGGATTCGATGCTGGAATTTGCAGAGTCGTGTGATGTGATTACCCTGGAGAATGAGTTTATCGACTCTGAGATTTTGGTTCAGCTGCAGGATAAATCGGGCACTCCCATCTATCCTTCCCCAAAAAGTTTCTCTCTTATCGAAAATAAACTGATTGAAAAGCAGACATTTGAGAGTGCCGGCATCCCCGTCACCCCATACAAACTGATACAGAGCCCGGGTGATTTAACAGACTTTGGCAACGAACATGGCTGGCCCTACATGTTAAAATCCTCCAAAGGCGGATATGACGGATACGGCAATGAAACCGTGCGCAATGAAATAGAGGCCATTGCTGCTTTTGAAAAACTGGGAGGCAAATCGGGCCGTGATATTCTTGCAGAGGCTTTTGTCGATTTTACCCATGAACTGGCCGTTCAGGTGGCACGTAACGAAACCGGCCATGTGGTCTATCCCTGCTGCGAAACGGTTCAAAAAAATCACATTTGTGTAGCTGTTAAAACACCGGCTCCGGTTTCGAAAGAGATTCAAAAACGAGCTCAACAGCTGGCCTTGAAAGCCACGAAAGCGATTGACGGTAAGGGGATTTTCGCGTACGAGTTTTTCCTCACTACAAATGGTGAACTGCTATTGAACGAATCGGCCCCCCGTCCCCATAACTCGGGCCACTACACCATTGAAGGATGCATAACTTCACAGTTTGAAAACCATGTACGGGCTGTGTGCGGGCTTCCCCTGGGCCACACCACCCTCATCAAACCGGCAGCCGTAATGATCAATCTGCTGGGCTCCCATAATCGGAATGCCTTTGTAGAGCATGCCGGGGTTGCCATTAGCGAACCTGACGGACATCTTCACTCATACGGTAAACTCCAAAGTAAACCGGGGCGCAAAATGGGCCACTTTACACTACTCGGCGTTGATCAGGAACAGGTATACAAAAGAGCCCTTGAGGTGACGAAGAGTATTGAAATATAGTAAAGACCATATCAAACCGGACCGGCCTGAACCTATACTTCCGGATGGCCAGCTTTTACGGGTTACGAAGAACACTGCTTTGGAGCCCGTTATTCAATCACTGATTGATGAAAAGTATGCGTTAATCGAAGACCGATATCATACCGGTATGTCCGTTCTGGCTGAACTGAAAAACAGAATATTTGGCAACAAAGCAAAAAGTGACTTTAAAGCGTATAGAGGGAAACGGTCTGAATTCCATGAAGCTTCAAACAGGCTGCTGGTACCGGTCAGGGACAATAAGATCGCCCTTGAGAAATCGCCCGAAATTGGCTGGCTGAAGGAGTTATATCCTGATATAGCTGATTTCATGCTCTCTTTTCCACAAATTCAGGGGCTTAACAGTTCATGGCAATGGTATCTGAAGGGGATCTCTTATCCCGGATTGAATAAGAAAATCCATCCCTATTACGGCGCCTATTTCCCCACTCGCTTCGAACACCTGCGACTCTTTTATAACTGGCTGAAAAAATACTCCGGACCGAAAACAGCTGCAATCGACGTGGGAACCGGCTGCGGAGTCCTCTCTTTTCAGCTTTTAACACAGGGCTTCGAAAAAGTGATCGCTTCCGATATTAACAGCAATGCGCTGATATCGGTCTCAAAAAGTGCCGAGGAGTTTGGCTTTGAAGACCGGCTGGACATTTTACAGTCAGATCTGTTTGAACAAATTGATCACAAGGCAGATCTCATCGTGTTCAATCCGCCATGGCTGCCTGCACAGGCTGAGATCACCGGCCTGGATCATGCAATCTATTATGAACCGGGACTGTTTGAACGCTTTTTTGAGCAGGCCGGTAATTATCTGAATGCTGAAGGCAGGCTGGTACTTCTTTTTTCAAATCTTGCCCAAACCGAAGGTGTTACACAACTTCATCCGGTTAAAACGGAGCTTTCAAACTTTAATCGTTTCAAAAAAGTTGACCTGATTGAGAAAAAAGCAGTTAAAGCTTCCCGTAAAAGCAAACGAAGGAGCCACAGGAAAGGTGAGATCATTGAACTGTGGGTTCTAGAAAAGGTTTTATCCGCGGATTAAGATCGGAACCGACAGGTTTATGAGGCGCAATTTTCTATTTTATTAATAGAGTACTGCATTCAATTGTAAATTTAATGGCTAAACAGAGAAACAGATGACTCAGCTAACCTGGCTTGGAATATTTATTTGTCTTACTCAATCTGCAATGTTATCCGGATTGAATCTTGGATTGTTCACGCTAAGCAGATTAGAACTGCAGGTTGAAGCAAAAAAGGGAGATAAAAGGGCAAAGAGAGTTCTGCATTTTCGCGAGGATTCAAACTTCTCCCTGGTCACCATTCTGTGGGGTAACGTAGGGGTAAATGTGATTTTAGCACTTCTTTCGGGATCGGTAATGACCGGAGTTGTTGCCTTCCTGTTCTCTACGGTGGTTATCACTATTTTTGCCGAGATTTTGCCTCAATCATACTTTACCCGCCATGCCCTTAAGCTTACCTCACTTCTTTCTCCCGTGCTAAAGCTCTACCAGTTTGTTCTCTATCCTGTAGCCAGACCCACAGCCTGGGTTCTTGACAACTGGCTGGGTGGTGAAGAGATCACTTACTTTCGGGAGCGGGATCTGCGGCAGGTTATCAAACTCCATATGGAAGCTTCCGAAAGCGACATTGCACGCCTTGAAGGCCAGGGTGCACTTAACTTCCTGGAGATTGATGATGTGCCTCTGTTTGATGAAGGAGAAGATATGGATCCCGAGAGTATTATCAGCCTGGAATTCAAAAACGGACTTCCGGTATTCCCTGACATAAAGCCCTCCACAGATGATGAATTTCTCCAAAAAATGAACCGATCCGGTAAAAGTCTTGTGCTAATTACCAATCAGAATAATGAACCGGGATTTGTCATTAAGTCGGATGATTTTATCAGGGGTGCCCTGTTCAATCCTGAGAGTTTCAATCCCTACCGGTATTGTCATCGGCCACTTATAGCGCGTGACTCTTCCATTAAACTCGGTGAACTGATCAAAAAGTTTCAAACAGGGCCGGGAACTGTGGAAGATGATATTATCGAAAACGATGTGATCCTGCTCTGGAATCACAAGCCGCGCATCGTAACCGGAACCGACATCCTGGGCCGTCTGCTTCGCGGCATTGCGCGTCCGCCGTCCTATCAGGCGGCCTGACCTTACCCTCGTCTGACGACTTTTGGAATGGCCATACTACGAAACCGAAATGTTCAGTCGTCTGACGAGTTTTCGTGGCTAGGCCACAATCTCCAGATCAACGCTCCGGGACCCGATCAACTCTACAGACGAGTACTCATGGGCAGGCCAAGGTTTTGGGTAGATCCACTCGTCAGTCGAGGGTCCTAAAGAGTCCCCCTCAGCTCCTGTTCGCGTTCAATGGCCTCAAACAACGCCTTGAAGTTGCCTTTTCCGAAGGATGTGGCTCCCTTTCTCTGGATAATCTCAAAGAACATGGTTGGACGCGGCTGGATCGGCTTGGTGAAGATCTGAAGCAGATACCCTTCATCATCACGGTCTACCAGTATTCCAAGCTTTCGAAGCGTGCTGGTCTGCTCATCAATCTCGCCGACGCGGCCTTCCAGCTCATCGTAATAGGTATCCGGGATAGATAGAAACTGAATGCCGCGTTTCCGAAGTTCTTCGATCGTGTGAAGAATGTCATCGGTAGCCACCGCCACATGCTGCACCCCGGGCCCTTCATAGAAATCGAGATACTCCTCCACCTGCGACTTCTTCACCCCTTTCGCCGGTTCGTTGATCGGAAATTTGATTCGCCCGTTCCCGTTGCTCATCACCTTACTCATCAGCGCAGTGTACTTGGTTGAGATATCCTTGTCATCAAAAGAGAGCATTTGGCGAAACCCGAGCACATCCTCGTAGAATTTCACCCAGTAGTTCATCTTCCCGAGCTCCACATTGCCCACCATATGGTCTACATACTTCAGCCCAATCGGGTTGATCTCCATACCGGAATCCCACGGCTCATAACCCGGCAGGAATACGCCGTTGTAATCTTTTCTTTCTACAAAGATGTGCACCGTATCGCCGTAAATATGGATGCCGGATCGTATCACTTTCCCGTGATCATCGCTCTCCTCACGCGGCTCCATATAGGATTCTGCCCCACGCTCCATGGCTGCCTCGTATGCATACGTTGCATCATCCACCCAGAGGGCAATTACGCGCACGCCATCACCGTGCTGATCAATATGTTCGCCCACTTCTGTGCCGCTCTTCAGGGGAGACGTCAGTAACAGCCGTATCTTATCCTGCTGAACGACATACGATTCACGATCTCTCACACCGGTCTCCAGTCCGGAGTGTGCTACCGGCCTGAATCCAAAAGCTGACTGGTAAAAATAGGCTGCCTGACGGGCGTTACTGGTATATATCTCAACATAATCCGTACCCATTATGGGCATAAAGTCTTCTGATTGTTTTGTTCTCTTCTTTTCTGCTATGGTATCCATGGTTTTTGGTTTGGTTACTGATTAATTATTTCAATTTAGTTTAGGCTGAAAATCTCCCCTCCTTTCCCACATAGTGATCCCTATGGGGCAAGGATAGGTTGGGGGTGGTTCTGCAGGGTTTATACCTTTTATAGAACTCCAGCACTCAATCAAAGTCCCGTTGTCCAACCACCCCTGCCCCCTCCTTCATAAGGAGGGGAACGCATTATCCACTGTTCATCGCTGAATTCTTTTTTCCCATCTCAATAAACACCTCCATCGCTTTGGGGTTTTTCATTGCATCCCTGTTCATCGCCTTGCTCACATCCATGCCCATCAAGGCTTTCTTGACCGGCACCTCCATCTTTTTCCCGCTTAGGGTGTAGGGAATGTCCGGCACCTGAATTACCTCATCGGGTACATGGCGGGGTGAACATTGTGTTTTCAGTTCCTGTTTGATATTCGGTGTAATGGTGGCCAAATCAGTATTCTCATCTAGCACCACATAGAGGGGCATGTAGTCATCACCCTCCTCCTGCTCGAGATTAACGATCAGGCTCTCTTTCACTCCGTTAATCTTGTCGACCACCGCATAGATCTCTGCGGTGCCAATTCGTATTCCCTTCCGGTTTAGGGTGGCGTCGGAGCGGCCCTGAATAATAAGGCTTCCATCTTCAAAGAGTTTGATCCAGTCGCCGTGACGCCACTTTCCTTTAAACGTTTCAAAATAGCTGGCCTTGTATCGGGCATAGTTTTTATCCCCCCAGAAAAAGAGCGGCATCGACGGCATCGGCTTTTGAATCACCATTTCACCCAGTGAACCGGTAATCTTATCGCCCTCTTCGCTGTATGCGTGGAGATCGGCTCCAAGGCAGCGCTGCTGGATCCGTCCGCGCTTCACCGGTTCATATGGACAACCCCCTACAAATGCGGTACACATATCGGTGCCGCCGCTCATGGAGCAGAGCCAGACGTGCTTCGATACAGATTCATACACCCAATCGAACGCCTCGGGAGGAAGCGGAGCGCCGGTAGAGCCAATCGATCGCAGTTCAGACAGATCAAACTCTTCGCCCGGTTTCAATCCCTCTTTCAAGCATGCAGTAAGATACGGAGCGCTGGTACCGAAGTGGTGGATTGGCAGTTCAGTAGCAAATTCCCAAAGTGCATTGAGATTGGGATATGCGGCTGCACCGTCATAAAGAACTGCCGTGGCGCCGGTAAGCAAACTCGCCTGCATAAAATTCCACATCATCCAGCCGGTGGTGGTGTACCAGAAGAAGTTTTCGCCCGGTTTTACATCGTTGTGGAAGTGGAGATATTTCAGATGCTCGAGCAGCACCCCACCGTGGGAATGGGTAATCGCCTTCGGTTTGCCGGTGGTTCCGCTGGAGTAGAGCACCCAGATCGGGTGGTTGAACTCCACCGGGGTGAATTCGAGCGGGTTTGAGGGGGTTTCTATGACCGAACTCCAAATTGTTTGCGATTTTGAGCCTTGATCCGACGCTTTCAGAACCTCCGCTTCTCTACTGATGCTGACAGGTCTGCTATCTCTGTTCTGCTGTTTTTCATCCGGATAAGGAATAAGAACCGTTTTGCGGATGGAGTTAATGCCCGACACAATCTCATCAATCTCATTCAGTCTTGAATGGTGCTTGCCATTGTAGGTGTGGCCCGTGGTTGCAAACAAAATGGCCGGTTCAATCTGCGAGAAACGGTCAATCACCGTGCTCATGCCAAAATCGGGCGAACAGCAGCTCCAGACTGCACCCAGCGAATTCACAGCCAGAAATACAATAATCGCCTCGGGAATGTTTGGGATATACGCTGCCACACGATCACCTTTACCAATTCCCTCATCTACCAAAAACGCCCGTACAGCAGATACTTTTTCCTCCAGCTCCTGCCAGCTTACCGTTTCACGTCGCCCGGTTTCCGTCCGGAATTGCAGCGCCGGACGCTCCACAGATTTATGCCTGAAAATGTGCTCCGCATAATTGAGCGTGGCTCCCTCAAACCAACGCGCACCGGGCATTTCATGGGATGAAATCACCTTCTCATAGGCTGAGTGATGAATAACCTCAAAGTACTCCCACAACGACTCCCAAAACTCCTCCACATTCTCGACAGACCACTCCCATATCTCCTTGTAGGAGCCGAATGTCAATCCGCGATGTTCCTCCAGCCACCGTTCATACTTCTTCAAATTCGATTCATTGATGAATCGGTCTGAGGGTGTCCAGAGGGTTTGGTTTTGGGTCATTGTGTTTGAATTTGGTGAAATATAGTCCCCCTTAGAAGGGGGGATATGTAAACGCGAACAGCGTTTACATTGGGGGGATGTCGAGGGAGCGTTGATCTGGAACGATATAATTTATAGCTGCTTAACATTACAGCGCCATCCCCCCTCGGCTCTTAAGAGCCTCCTCCCCCTTCGAAGGGGGACATTCTGCCACCTTCACCACACATCATCACCGCCAGCGCTTCCTTCACCTGCCCAGCCTCAATCATCTCCTTCCCGAGGCGATGAAGTGCTTCGCGGGCTCCATTTTTGTTTCCATCAAAATCTTTCAAAATCTTCTTCACCTCTTCCATTTCAGTTGCTTTCCGGATTTCATTTTCATCCGGAAGGGAATCCAGGTTTCCAAGGCGGCCAAGGTTATTGCCGGTCAGTACTGTACTGTTACGAATCTCATCCGGCAGCCCGTCCACACCGAGTACACCGTTCCCCCCGGGACGAGCGAGCTTAAACATCGCATGCTCATTGGCATGGCAGTACCAATCCCCGCCCATACGTGCGACCAAATCCAATTTTTCTTGATCCAAAAATCCATTCTCATCCAGGTACTCTTCATGGATATGCGCAACTTTTGCACGTGCAATCACCAGGTTACCGGCTCCCCCCTCTTTACCGAGCTCAATCACATCGTCCACGACGCACTCGAACGCAACGGGAGCTTCTTTAACCCTCGGCGGCTTTACCGTATCTGACTTCACCTCCGTAAAACCGGCTTTCCGGAACTCGTTCACACCCTTATCCCATGCTGCACTGGTGAGCGACATCTGTTCAATCATCCGGTAATTCACAATATTGATCACCACTTCCGCCACCTCCTTCACATTGCCATAGGTGTCTTTATGGATTCCTTCCCGGCCGCTTCGAGATGGAGAAAAAACCATGATTGGCGGTGTGGATGAAAACACATTGAAATAGCTGAACGGGCTCAGGTTCACCCGACCTTCTTTATCTACCGTACTGGCAAAACAGATCGGCCTCGGTGCCACGGCGGTGGTGAGGTACTTGTACCGCGTACGGTTGTCAACGGCTTCAAAGTTGATGGTTTTGGTTTTTTGGGTCATGGTTTGTTTTGAAATTTGTGTTGTTAAAAGTCCCCTCCTTTTCAAGGAGGGGATTTAGGGGTGGTTCTTTGAGACTGATAAACCTAATTCAAATTAATAATTCTAATCAGCGCTCCGTTGTCCAACCACCCCTGTCCCCTCCTTCGTAAGGAGGGGAACTCCTAAATCTACTCCAATGCTTTTAATACCCTCCCCACACATTCCCCAAAACCAACCCTCACTCCATCCTTCTCTGCAAATCCTCGGAGAATGACTGTATCGTCATCCTCAAGCCAGGATCGTTTTTGGCCGTTGTTCAGGGTAATGGGTATAGCTCCATTCAGGGTCAGTTCCAGCATGCAGCCTAAGGAGTCTCGATCCGATCCCGAGATCGTACCCGAGGCCATCATATCCCCTACATTCAGATTACATCCATTGGAGGTGTGGTGCGCCAGCTGCTGGGCCATGTTCCAGTACATACGATTAAAATTGGTCTTACTGATAGTTGACGGTTTATCATCTCCTTTGGTTTGAATGGCAACTTCCAGATTGATATCGAAATTCTTTTCCCCACCTGTTTGCAGGTACTCCAAGGGCTTCGGGTCCTGTTCAGGACCTTTGATGCGAAACGGCTCCAGCACTTCCAGCGGCACCACCCAGGGCGATATGCTCGATGCAAAACTCTTGCCCAAAAACGGCCCCAAAGGCTGATACTCCCACTTCTGGATGTCGCGGGCCGACCAGTCATTAAACAGCACCAATCCGAAAATGTGGTCTTCAGCTTCTTTAACAGGAACCGATGTTCCAGCTTGAGTCTCCTTACCCACTACAAAGGCCATCTCCAGTTCAAAATCGAGCTTCTGAGTCGGGCCAAATTCCGGTTCATTTTGTCCATCCGGTACAATTTGTCCGTTTGGCCGCCTGATTTCCGTACCCGAAACCACTATCGACGACGCCCGGCCATGATAACCCACCGGCAAGTGCTTCCAATTCGACAGCAATGCATTCTGCGGATCACGGAACATCTTTCCAACATTCGTGGCATGCTCTAAACTGGAGTAAAAATCAGTATAATCGCCCACCTTTACAGGCATGTGCATGGTTACGGCAGTCATCTCCACAAGCAAGCCTTCAATGCTACTCAATACCGAACTCTGATCACAAAGCGCAAACTGCACAATGGACCGGACTTTACCGGTAACCTGTTTTCCGAGCGAAATAAAATCATTCAGATACTCAGAACTCAAAACACCGAAATCGAACTGCAGCTCCTCAAAAAGTCCCTCACTCGCCGCATCCGCCAGGTCCACAACATATTCACCAATAGCTACTCCAACACGCTTACCCTTCCCGGTCGCGGAGAAAATCCCGAACGGCAGGTTATGGATAGAAAAATCAGAATCGTGCGGGATATCGAGCCAGGGTTTTGGGTTTGGCATTTGGTTCAGGGTTTGGGGATTGTTTGAGGGTTTAAAGTCCCCCTTTGAAGGGGGGATGAGTAATCGCGTTCAGCGATTGCTCTGGGGGGATGTCGACGGAGCGTTGTGATAAATCAAAATCATATTAAGGCCTGTAACCTCTTCCTATCATCCCCCATTGCCCTCCGCCAGCCGGCGGAGGGACACTCCTTAGCAAATTCACAGCTAATCCTTAATCCACGACCTAAAATACTCCCCGTCATCAATTTTCAGGGCGTTTTCGGTTACCATCAGCGGTTTGAAGGTGTCGACCATCACGGCAAGTTCGTTGGTTTCTTTTTTTCCTATACTGCCTTCGTAGGCGCCGGGGTGCGGTCCATGAGGGATGCCGGCCGGGTGCAGGGTGATGTGGCCTACATCTACATGGCTGCGGCTCATAAAATTGCCCTCCACATAGTAGAGTACCTCATCGGAATCGACGTTGGAGTGATTGTATGGCGCGGGAATCGCCTTCGGGTGGTAGTCGTACATGCGCGGACAGAACGAGCATACTACAAACGCTGATGTCTCAAAAGTCTGATGGACCGGCGGCGGCTGGTGGACTCGACCGGTAATTGGCTCAAAGTTGTGGATCGAAAATCCATACGGAAAATTGTATCCATCCCAGCCCACTACATCGAACGGGTGAGAGGCATAAATCAGCTCGTGCATCATCCCCATCTTTTTAATCTTCATCCGGAAATCACCCTTTTCGTCATGGGTTTCCAGATTTTTAGGAAGTTTATAGTCTCGTTCGCAGTAGGGAGAACTCTCGCGTAGCTGGCCAAACCAGTTGCGATACCG
>REDT01000017.1 GCA_007693295.1 Balneolaceae bacterium | reverse complement strand
AGCCCGTGCTTTTCGGGCTGGAATCGAGACATCTCACTCCGCTTCGCTGCGTGGGGAAAAGATGAGCCCAGTGATGGAGACTACCCTAAACAACGCCTTAACGTGCGAAGCACACTCAACGGCATGCGCAGCATGACACTCAACGGCACGCGCAGCGCGTGGCACTCAACGCAAACGTTTTTTGCCCTGGCCATGATACTGTTCAAGCTCAAAGAAATGGGACACGAGAAAGATGTTCAGCGATTGCTGAATCGTCTTGAAGAAAAATTAAAGCCAAAAGCGGAAGAATTAGCGGACTAATTCTGACGCACCGGAAGTGAAAAAGACAGGAGTTAGCACACAATCCGCTATGAACTCTAAAACCCCTCCGGGCGATAATCTCTTGGGGTTTTATCGGCAAACCGGTGATATGCAAAATAACCGAAGCGGGTAGCTCCATAGGTTTGCTGCACTTCCCCATCAGGATCTATAGTGATATAACGCTCATTCAGCTCAAGATAAGAGGTTTGATAGCGCATCGGGGAGCGGCGGATATCGCGAGCCCAGCGGATGTAGTCAATAGTTTCCGGGGCTTCTGTGTATAGAATCTCAATTCTCCCATTAAACCTTATATTAGATAAAAAGTCCTTATCCGTTTCGCTGACAAGACGGTCTGCGCTTGTGCGAAACTTATTTCGCGGGGAGTATCCATAGGTTTCGCGACGCAGGTTATAGATAACAAAACCGTCCTCTTCTGCCCTGCCTTCGGTGAGCGCGATGAAAAAGTGTCGAAGAGATCCGTAAAAAGATTCTCGACGGTTCTCCTCCCAGTATCGGGCCTGCTCTTCACTTTCCGGGGTCATCTCTATAAAGAGCGGATCGCCATCCCATCGGGTTCTGATACCGCTGTGATAGAA
This sequence comes from Balneolaceae bacterium, assembly GCA_007693295.1. Taxonomy (GTDB): domain Bacteria; phylum Bacteroidota; class Rhodothermia; order Balneolales; family Balneolaceae; genus Rhodohalobacter. The sequence continues at coordinate 2,378 of REDT01000017.1, read as the reverse complement.
ATCATCCAAATAGTAGGTAATTAAGTAACCCAAAGCGCGATTTTCAATTTGAAGGGGCGCTAAAGCCTCTGCCGTAAAACGTCCCCACCAACGGGTTTCAAAACGGAGCACTTCCGGATTTAAAATTTTCACCGAATCGGCCATTTCTGTTTCGCCGATAAATTGCCTGGTAAATCTCTCAAGGTGCCTCTCCCATCGTTCATCCAGGTTGCCTGCATAGATCTCCCCCAATTCGTAAATGACGGGATTTAGCTTGGCATGTACTATTTGGTTCTGACCGGGAGAGACCGTGAGTTGGCTCGCCGTTCTGCCATATCCGATAATTGAGAAAACCAGGCGGTAGGTTCCGGGGGAAGCATTTTGAATTCTGTAGCGGCCGGCATGATTGGTAACCGCTCCCGATTTGGTACCCGACAGAAATACGTGAGCGCCTTGAAGTGGCGCGCCTGTTTCGGCATCCACCACCCTTCCTTCAATAGAACCCGGCAACGGTGACAGATTCTGCGAAAGTGCATAGTCTATCCCTGTAAAACATGTGATACTAAAGATAAGAACCAAAAACTGAGCAACTCTCATAACATTTCCTTCTCCCGGCCACAAAAGCCATATGTGTTACTTCAAACTATATCTCTAATTTAATATTCAGGAGTTTATTTTCAAGTATTGTTTCAGATTATTTTGAACTTTAACGTTTCAGACGGCATTATATCGCACTTGCCCTCTCTTTTTTTTAAAATTTTTTGTAAGGAATTTCTGATTTCCGGTTCATAATTATACAGCTCCGAAGTTATTAAGCAGTAACGGTTCAAGAACAGAATGAAGAGATGACTGAATACGGTGAACGGTTTTTTGCTGAATTCCGGTTGGATAACAGGTATTCATTCTTGCTGAATTTGTTTACTTTGGGGCACAGAGATTCGTCCTGATTTATAATTGAAAATAATTCTGTATAGAACCGGGCGATTTAGTATCATACATATATTGAACATATACTCAATCTTTTTTCGAATCCCTTGTTTAAGGGGTGACACACAGCTGGCACACCCCGGCACTATCATCCTGAAACAAATTTATCCAATCAATCAAATAAACAATCATGGCAGCTTCAAAAGACGACCGACTTAAATCCATAGATATAGCATTAGGGCAAATCGAAAAACAGCATGGCAAGGGAACTGTTATGCGATTGGGCGATTCCGCAACAGACCAGATTGCCAAAATATCCACCGGCTCTATTATGATTGATTATGCCCTTGGAGTGGGAGGCATCCCCCGCGGCAGGGTAACAGAAATTTACGGTCCTGAAGCTAGTGGTAAAACCACCCTGGCCCTGCAGGTGATAGCACAGGCTCAAAAAACAGGCGGGTATGCCGCTTTTATCGATGCAGAACACGCATTTGATCCGAAATATGCCCGGGCCCTGGGCATTAATACCGACGAGCTGCTTGTGTCGCAACCCGACAGCGGCGAACAGGCGCTGGAAATTACGGAAACCCTGATCCGCTCAGGAGCTCTCGACGTGATTGTAATCGATTCGGTGGCTGCACTTGTGCCACGCGCTGAACTTGAAGGCGAAATGGGCGACTCACACATGGGTTTGCAGGCGCGATTGATGTCGCAGGCACTTCGAAAGATTACCGGTATTGTAAGTAAAACACGTACCTCATGTATTTTCATTAATCAGGTGCGTGAAAAAATTGGTGTTATGTTTGGAAACCCGGAAACAACTACCGGTGGCCGGGCCCTGAAGTTTTACTCCTCCGTTCGTATCGATATTCGAAGAATCGGCGCCATCAAAAAAGGAGATGAAGTATTGGGCAACAGAACCAAGGTTAAGATTGTAAAAAACAAAGTGGCTCCTCCATTCAAAGTGGTTGAGTTTAACATCCTGTATGGCAAAGGGATCTCGCGCGTTTCGGAAATCCTCGATCTGGCCGTAGAATATGACATCATCGAAAAACGAGGCAGCTGGTACCGGTACGATGGCGAACCCATTGGCCAGGGCACTGATGCCGCCATTCAGTTTCTCGAAGAGGATGAGGAGCTTACCAAAAAGATTGAAGTTATCGTTCGCGATAAACTGATGCCGGTTGAACCTGAGCCGGAAAAAAGTGAGAAAAAAGCGAAAAAGGCAGAACCCGTTGAAGCTGAATAATCAGCACGAAAACAGTCGGGCATGGCAGCGTTGATCAAAGCGGTTTTGAAAATAAAGAAACGCCGCCTAACGGAAATCTGTCTGATCAACAGCATCTGTTTCTTAACCACAAAATAGTTCGGAAATCACGAAATGGAAGCCACTTGGCTTCCATTTTAGTTTAGTGACCTCTCATGCATTATATTTAACGTGAGTTCGTTACAAGATTTAGTTTAACCCCAAA
>REDT01000100.1 GCA_007693295.1 Balneolaceae bacterium | reverse complement strand
TAGAGCAACTGCCTTCTAAGCAGTAGGTTACAGGTTCAAGTCCTGTCGGGCGTACTCAGCTTGAAAACGTTCTGTGATTTTTTTGATGTGAATGTGTAAATGTTTCTGAATGTACTTTTAGTATTTTGTATTACAGGCTCGCTGTACAATTGCGCAAGCAGTGCTTGCGCGGTTCAAGTCCTGTCGGGCGTACAGATAGATGGCGACATGGCCGAGTGGTTAGGCAGAGGTCTGCAAAACCTCGTACAGCGGTTCGAATCCGCTTGTCGCCTCAATTTTTTTATTGATTGATGCAGAAAGGTTGTGCCAGCACTTTGAGTGGTGGCACAACTTTTTTGAAACAAAAATGCCGCGTTCGTCTAGGGGTCTAGGACGCCGCCCTTTCACGGCGGTAGCACGGGTTCAAATCCCGTACGCGGTACTTACCTTCGCCCAGGCGAAGGTAAATTCAAAATTTCAATATCCAAATTCTAAACATTAACTTTTTGGAATTTGTGATTTGAACTTTGGAATTTGATAAATGGAGCTCGTAGCTCAGTCGGTTAGAGCGCCAGGTTGTGGCCCTGGAGGCCGTGGGTTCAATTCCCATCGGGCTCCCATTTTCACTTAAACGGCCTCTGAGGCCGTGGGTTCTCCCATTGGAATCCCTACGGGGATTTACAATCGGACTCCCATTTTATTAGTATGCCGCGTTCGTCTAGGGGTCTAGGACGCCGCCCTTTCACGGCGGTAGCACGGGTTCAAATCCCGTACGCGGTACATCTTTTTTCTCTCCTTAAGAAAATTAATTACGAATTCTCTTATTTTGCCTTTAAGGATTTGGCAAATTGTATCAACCATTGCGAAAGCATGCTTTCGCGGTTCCCCCAATGGGATCCCTACGGGGAAATCCCGTACGCGGTACGAAGGGAGTATTGAGTAACAAGTATCAAGTATTGAGAAGTGTAAATCTCAATACTCGATACTCAATACTTTTTACTTCTTGAAATGGAGCTCGTTGCTCAGTCGGTTAGAGCGCCAGGAACCGCCCTTTCACGGGGTAGCACCGGGTTCACGGTTAGCTCCGATACACGAGATCTACATCTCAAGACTCTCTACTCTCTACTCTCTACTATTATCGCCTCACAACCCGAACTTACAGATGTAAGTTATCGTTAATTTAGGTAGATTAAACATCACATAAGCCTATATGAGTAAATATCTCAAATACCTTTTTGAATATTTTCTGTTATTCGCACTGCTCTATGCGGTTACATCTTGTGATCGTGATTCCTACTTTTTCACGGATAGCGAAGAAGAAATTGAGGTGAATGAAATCCTTCAAACCGGTACAGCGAGCTGGTATGGCCCCGGATTTCATGGACGTCTCACATCCAGCAGGGATCGTTTTGACCAGAATGAAATGACAGCGGCACACCGTACCCTCCCCTTCAACACCATTATTGAAGTTGTTAACCTGGAGAATGATAAATCCGTTGAAGTGTTAATCAACGACCGCGGCCCATATGCCCGAAACAGAATCATTGATCTTTCAAAAGCTGCAGCTGAAGCGATTGATATGTTAGACGACGGTACCGCAGAAGTAGAGCTTATTCTGGTAGAGGCCGGCGGGCCTATACCCGAAGATTTAAACATCCCTCTCTATACCATACAGGTCGGTGAGTATAACCGATTATCTTATGCCGAACGTTTTGCCGAGTCGATCGGTGATGGAGTTCGAATAGAACAGCGGTTTCCTCAAGGCAGCAACCGTGCTGTCTACATGATCTATTACGGTAATTTTAACAGTATCAGCAGCGCCCGGACTGAATTGGACAAGCTTAAGGAGAGAGGCTTTGACGGACTGGTAAGACAGATTAATTAAATCTGTATCTGAAGATTTAATTTTTTTTTGTAACAGATCAGCCCTCCAACATTCTTTACAATAGCCACATCTGTTTTCAACAAACTATATGTGGGTATATCAATTCATTAAATCAAAAGATAATTATGGAACCTGCTGTAGTTGAACTCTCCAAAAAAAGAAATGGTGCTCTCCCTGCAACCGAAAAGAAAGGCAAGCTTTTCGACCGGTTCTATAATGATATTGCCATCGATTTAGGTACTGCAAATACCCTGATCTCATCCAAGAGAAAAGGAATTGTACTCAGCGAACCATCTATCGTAGCCTTTAACAACTTGGGCATACCTGTATGTATTGGCCAGGAGGCTTGGTTAATGCATGAGAAGACACACAAGAATATCCGAACTGTAAGGCCTCTTCGCGATGGAGTGATTGCTGACTTTGAAGCTGCAGAACATATGATTCGCGGCATGATTAAAAGTGTGAAAAAAAACTGGTACTCAACTACACGCCAGATGGTTATCTGCGTACCCAGCGGCATTACCGATGTTGAAAAACGTGCCGTACGCGACAGTGCTGAACACGCAGGTGCAAAAGAGGTCTACCTCGTTGAAGAGCCAATGGCTGCGGCTATTGGAGCTGGCATCGACGTCCATGAACCGACCGGCCATATGATAGTTGATATCGGTGGGGGAACTACAGAAATTGCCGTTATCGCTCTTTCCGGAATCGTACATGCACAATCTGTAAGGCTTGCCGGCGACAGGTTTACGGAAGATATCATCAGCTATTACCGAAGAAATCATAACCTGCTGATTGGTGAACGAACGGCAGAGAGATTGAAATGTGAAATTGGATCGGCTGCACCTCTCGATGAAGAACTTGTAACAACCATCAAAGGGCGCGATCTGGTAAATGGAATTCCAAAAAATCTTCAGATATCATCTGTAGAAGTCAGAGAAGCGATTGAGCAATCTGTTAACTTAATTGTTGAATCTATTATGAAATCTCTGGAAAAAACCCCTCCTGAACTCTCTTCAGATATTCTCGACCATGGCATTATGTTGGCCGGTGGTGGTGCTCTTTTGAAAAATCTTGACAAGCGTATTACCGAGATGACAGATCTCCCCGTTTATATTGCAGACGATCCGCTTACATCTGTTGTCCGCGGCACTGGCGCCGTTTTAGATAACCTGGACTACTACAGGGCAGTGGTCTCTTAACCATTATTGAATTATAGAGTGTCACTCCGTCAGCCGACGGAGGCAATGGGGGATGAAAGCTAGTTCAGCAGATGCACTATATTAAATATTTGTATCAAATCTCTGCAAGCAAAGCCTGCCAACTGGCGGGATTGATTGCCTTTTCCTTTTTCAATCTATTCAATAGACAGAGATATTGAATAGGGTTAAACCGGTGCCAGCTCCCTGTTATACTTATTCCGATACTCCACCGGAGAT
>REDT01000088.1 GCA_007693295.1 Balneolaceae bacterium | reverse complement strand
TTTTAATGTGGGGATTCGGGTACGTGCCCAAATCCTGGAGAAAGTGCCGTAGGCACGGCACACATATCTGAGCCATAGAAGGTTGGGATATGCCGTGATGATCCCGGCCCAGTGTCGTGCCTGAAGGCACTTGCGCAGTGGAGGGGAGATCCATCCACTGACTCCCCGGGTTGAGAACCCGTGGTTACGATGTGCTCCGTGCCTCTGGCACTCTCTGTGAGCTGTAGCGAGATATCGCCATTCCTCAAGTGAAGAATCCATGTTATGATCTGCTTCATACCTCTGACACACTGTAAAGGGCAGCAGCGAGAAACCGCCGCTCCCAGAGTGAGGCCGGGCCTGAGTCTGTACATCATTCTTTCGGTACTAAACGAGACATAGTGCCGGTAGGCACGGCCAACATCATAACCCCACATTTTTTTTAATGTGGGGATTCGGGTACGTGCCCAAATCCTGGAGAAAGTGCCGTAGGCACGACACATTTCTGAGCCATAGAATGTAGTAGTTCCAGATCCCGTTTCCGGAAAAACATAGAAATGTTATAGAATTGAGACTCTCTTCTTGTAAACAAGGTGTAGCTTTGTGAGCAAATAAACCATAAAAAATAATTATCTGTCTACATGATACACCTCAAAACAGTTCTTCTTTCCTTACTTATCCTCTCCATTGCACCTTTCTCAATGAACGCAGAGGATACTAAAATAACTGACGAAATCTCTATCATTGCCGTCAAAATGGATGCAGATTGGTGTGGTAAATGCAAAGTAATGAATCCCAAACTGGATGCAGTGATGCCGGAATTTAAAGATGAACCGGTCCTGTTTGTGAAGTTTAACATGACCGATGAATTCACGACCCGGCAAGCCGGATTTCTGGCCGACAGGCTGAATCTGAAATCTCTCTTTAATGAGCATAAAGGACAAACCGGCTATGTTGTTTTGATTGATGCCAATAGCGGCGAACCCCTCAAAACACTGCAAAGCGACCTTTCTGAAACCCAGATTAAAGCTGAAATTCAATCCGTACTCTAAGGCAGAACACTAAACAACCTGTTTTACAGTTGATCTAAAGAGCAGCCTTTCCCGACCATCAATCAGAAAGGACTCTTTATGCATTAAATTTACATTTTAGTTTCATAAGTTAAATTCACACATTATCATTTTTCCACTAAATACTATAAGACCGATGCATCTGACAAGGCAGCTCCTGGGTTTAGGCCTATTTTTGATATTGCTTCTGATTCCCTTTCACACGGCTGCGCAGCAGGTTGCCGGGATGTCGAGTGCCGACAAGGTCAATATTGAGGTAGTTAAATCTCAAAATTTAATCCCCGCCGGAACGTCGGCCAAGGGTGCGGTTTTGCTAAATCTTGAGGATACCTGGCATGTAAATTCCGAAAGGCCTCTGCAGGATTTCCTGATTCCAACCGAACTGAAGATTGAAGGCACTGATCAGATCACGGTGTCCGGCTATCAATATCCTCCATCCAAGGAGTACAATTTTGATTTTTCACAGGAGCCGGTTCGTGTTTTTGAAGGAGAAGCACCCATATTTTTCACTCTCTTTGCAACAGACGACGCAGAACCCGGAACGTATGAACTGAGCGGTACCATTCAGGTACAGGCCTGCGACAATTCGGTCTGTCTCGCACCTGTTACGCTGCCGGTAACTGTTCAGGTAGAGATCTCAGCCCCCGGAACCGGATACCAAACGATGAATGCTGAGCTTTTTGAGGGTGCGGAAATGCAGCGGGGATCGCTCACTGATGCGCTCTCGGCCACAGGCGGCGGTGAAATTGCTGCACTGTTCGATACACTGGGAATTTTCTGGGCTTTTGCCGGAATTTTCCTCATCGGCCTTGCGCTAAATCTCACCCCATGTGTATATCCGATGCTGTCGGTAACGGTTTCGCTGTTTGGCAGCAGAAAAGAGGAAGAGAGTAAACTGGCCAGTTCATTCTTCATGGCATTTGTTTACGTGATGGGAATAGTTTTTATGTATAGCGTTCTGGGAGTGGCAGCTGCTTTTACCGGAGCACTCTTCGGAAGCTGGCTTCAAAGCCCTGTTGTGCTTGCAGGTATCGGTATTTTAATTTTCGCGCTTGCACTCAGTATGTTTGGCCTTTATGAATTGCAGCCTCCCTCCTCCTGGATGCAGTCGCTTAGCGGCACGCAGCGTAAAACAGGAGGCGTAGTCGGGCACTTCTTTTCCGGGCTTGTGGTAGGTGTGTTTGCCGCTCCTTGTATTGGTCCTCCGATTATTGCACTGCTTGCATTTGTGGGCTCTCAGGGTGATCCTCTGTTCGGTTTCACCATCTTCTTTGTGATGGCGTTCGGACTCGGCTTCCCCTATCTCATTTTGGGCACCTTTAGCGGACTACTCTCCAAACTGCCAAAATCAGGCACATGGATGGTCTGGGTGAAGAAGGTGTTTGGAGTGGTATTGGTGGGTGTTGCGCTTTTCTATCTCGCACTCGCATTTTTCCCGGCATATTCATTCCACGTAATCATAGTGACGGTAATTACCGGTGGAATTTATCTCGGATTTCTTGAGTCTTCCGGTCGTGGATTAAAGACATTCACCCGTGTTAAATGGGCGCTTGGTATTGGATTGCTGATTATAGGCGGAATGATGATTCAAAATCTGCAGAAAGAGGGAATCAAGTGGGAAGCTTACAGCGATGAAAAATTTGCCGCCGCCGTTGAGGCAGGCACTCCCATTATGATGGATTTTTATGCCGACTGGTGCATACCCTGCCTTGAGCTGGAGCGATCTACCTTTGTAGACCCCGATGTGATAGATGCAACTCTGGACTTTAAACGGTTCAAAGTGGATATGACGCAGTACGAAACAGAGGCTTCAAGGGAGCTGCGTGATCGCTTTGAAGTAGCCGGTGTGCCTACCATCGTATTTATCGGCCCGGGCGGTGAAGAGATTACCGATGCCCGCGTAGTCGGGTTTTTACGGGCCGACCGCTTTTTAGAGCGGGTAAATCTGTTGAGGGAAGCTGCAGAAGGTGAAATGGTGCTTGTCGATTAAACGTCTTCAACTTTTTGGGATGGCGTATCTGAAAAAGTGATAAAAGGAGCACGGTTTACGGAGCACGGTTCAAGATGCAAAGTGTTGATGCCTGAATACGGTTGACGGTCAGATTTACGCCGCAGGATGTAGTCTGATGTTGGGCCGTGGATTGTGAAGCGAAAGTCCAACACCGGAGGTGTTGAATACGAATAGCCCTGAGCGCAGCTCGGGGTAAAAAGCGGCGAGGTGGTCACAACCCCGAATGGGGTTGAATGTCAAGGCCTCGGAA
>REDT01000018.1 GCA_007693295.1 Balneolaceae bacterium | reverse complement strand
AGATAAAACAGGGTGATCATCTATTCTCTATTTTTGATCCTTCACATCTTTGGGTGGAAGTTTTAGCATACCGTGACCACTTGACCCATTTGCCTGAAATAACCGGAGCAGAAATACTTACATCACGAAATGAAAGCATCACATTGAGCAGTTCTCAATTGGCAATCGTGAGCCGGGACCTTAGAAGTGATGCGACGGGAAACCGTTCAAAAATTACAATATCTGTAGAAAATACCGATGGTGCACTATCCCTGAATCAGCCCGTGAGAATCCGTTTGGCCGGTAAAGACAGTGAAGAAGTTATAGCTGTACCAGCCGAAGCTGTTTTCGACAATGAGTCCTACAAAGTAGTCTTTGTTATGCACTCCGGCGATCAGTTTGAACGCAGAATGATCCGGACCGGCAGAAGTTATGGAGGGTTCACAACTGTTCTTGAAGGGCTTGACAGCGGGGAGAGAGTAGTTACAAAAGGTGTTTATCCTCTTCACCTGATGACCGGAAATATACAAATAGAGGATGGCCACGACCACTGACCTAAAATCTTATGCTTGACTATCTGATTCAAAAAAGTATTCAGGAACGGCTGGCCGTCATCGTGCTCACCATCATACTTGTTGTAGGTGGCTTTTATCTGACACGCGACATGGCCGTTGACGTAATTCCTGATGTCTCTGCACCGGTTGTTACCGTAATCACGGAAGCACCCGGAATGCCCCCCGAAGAGGTAGAGCAGCTTATTTCCTACATCATCGAATCGAGTCTTGTTGGCTCTGAAGGGGTACGCCGTGTGCAGTCCCGCTCCATTCTTGGCTTCTCATCAGTCCAGGTTGAATTCGAATGGAACGTGGAGGTACAGCATGCCCGGCAAATTACCACGGAGCGTTTACAGGGGATAGCAGGTCAGCTTCCTTCACAAGCCAGAGCCCCATTCATGGCCCCTGTCACCTCCATTATGGGTGAAATAATGCTGGCCGGCTTCACAGCATCAGAAACTTCCCTGATGGATATAAGAACCGAGGTCGATTATGTGGTCCGCCGTGAGCTTTTGTCTATGCCGGGTATTGCAGCCGTTTCTGTTTACGGTGGTGAAAAACAGGAATTCGTTATTGAACCGGATCCCATAAGGCTTGAACAGTTGCGAATTGGAATGGATACAGTTTTGGAAGCTGCCAAAAACTCCACAGGCAATATATCGGGCGGTTTTACAAATTATTCAGGCCGGGAATTGACCATCAGGGGGTTTGGCCGGGCAGCAGATATAGACCAAATTGGCCAGTCGTTTGTAGCAAGAGACCAAAACGGATATCCAATACTGATTCGGGATATTGCGAATGTAGAGGCAAAAGCTGCACCACCCATTGGCGCGGCTTCGATAAATGCACAACCCGGTATCATTTTGGTGATTTCAAAAGAGCCTGCAGCAAATACACTAAACCTTACCCGTGATATTGAAAACCGCCTGAATGAACTTGTCTCGGCCATGCCCGATGATGTTACAGTATATACAGAACTGTTTCAGCAGGCACAATTCATTGAAGTTGCCATCGATAATGTGTTGAATGCCCTTTTCATCAGCGGTGTTCTTGTCATCTTTATACTGTTTGTTTTTTTAGTGAACTGGAGAGCTACCCTCATATCACTGGTAGCTTTACCCGTTTCCGTAATCATCTCCGTGTTGGTACTCTGGATGGCGGGTATGACATTCAATACCATGACCCTGGGAGGTATTGCAATAGCCATTGGAGTACTGGTTGATGATGCGATCGTGTTTGTGGAGAACGTATTTCGAAGGCTTAGAGAGAACAGGAAACTGCCTGTCTCTGAACAAGCCCCGTTTTTAACAATCATTTCCCGGGCTTCTATTCAGATCAAAAATCCGATTGTACTCGCCAACTTTACCATTGTGGTGGTTTTCCTGCCATTGCTGTTTTTGAGCGGGCTGGAAGGCAGCATCCTCATGCCTCTTGGTGTGGCCTATGTTACCACTATTATTGCATCACTTCTGGTTGCCCTTACACTAACGCCCGCTATGAGTGCATGGCTTTTAAAAAATTCAACTGCTGAGAATGAAAAAGAGAACTGGCTTCCACTCAAACTCAAAGAGTTGTATCAACCTGTTTTGATCACATGCTTCCGTTTCAGAAATGCTGTTCTCGCCGGTGTAGCCATTCTGTTTATCTTTACTCTGTTGCTCGTTCCGGGAATTGGGCGCTCCTTCCTGCCCGAGTTCAATGAAGGGGCTTTAAATGTGGGTATGGCAACCATGCCGGGCACATCCCTTGAAGAGAGCAATGAACTGGGCTCTATGCTTGAAAGCGTGCTTCTTGAACATCCTGCAGTAGTATCCACAGCCCGAAGGGTAGGGAGGGCAGAGATGGATGAACACACTATGGGTTCTCATGGCCACGAAATAGAAATTCTTCTCGAACAAGGTTCTTTTAATATCCATCAAATCATAGATGAACTCCGGGAATTGGTATCGGTACTGCCCGGTATGAATGTTTCTTTCGATCAGCCTATCACTCACAGGATTGACCATATGCTAACGGGTGTACGAACCAATCTCGCCGTAAAGGTATTTGGCCCGGACAGAACCCGACTGCAATCAATCAGCCATGATATTGAGCGTATTATGCACGCACAGGACAATATTGAAGATATTTTAACCGATGAGCAGCTTGATGTGGCTCAAATCCAGATACTTCCTGATCGTGAAATGTTAGCACTGCACGGAATTTCAATTGGGCGTTTTAGTGAGCTTGTAGAGTTAGCCTTCCGTGGCGTAGTTGTAAATCAAATTTACCGGGACCCGGCAGTATTTGATCTTGTTGTTCGTTATCCGGAAGAATATCGCTCCAGCCCGGACGCCATTCGCCGAACCGCTATTGAAATGGCCGATGGAAATCTTGTACGAATCGGTGACCTCGCTGAAGTCAGAATCAGTTTCGCTCCTAATGTGATCTCCAGAGAAAATGCCAGCCGGATGATCGTTACCCAGGCAAACATAACGGGTGGAGACCTGAGCGGTACAGTTGATTATTTACGACAACTTGCAAATGAAGAAATTGACCTCAGTGGTGGATATATTCTCTCTTTTGAAGGACAATTTGAGCAGGAACGCCGTGCAACTCAAACCATTCTGCTGGTAAGCATCCTCTCCCTGATTTTAATCTACCTTGCCCTTCATGCCGTATTCAGATCGGCCGGCCAGGCAATTCTTATCTTGCTAAACCTCCCGTTGGCTCTTGTTGGCGGCTTGCTCGTTGTGCGGTTTGGAAGCGGCATTCTCAGTATTGCCGGTTTGATCGGGTTTATCA
>REDT01000163.1 GCA_007693295.1 Balneolaceae bacterium | reverse complement strand
TCGTGAAGGCGGGCGTACAGTAGGTGCGGGCGTTGTAACCAAAATTAAAGATTAATAAAAGTCTTATGGATTGCAGTAAGGTGAGGCCGTTTACGGTTTCGCCTTCTCTGCCATCTACGGGCGTAGCTCAGTTGGTAGAGCACTGGTCTCCAAAACCAGGTGTCGGGAGTTCGAGTCTCTCCGCCCGTGCTATTGATTAAGCCTGATTGAATATGGAAAAACTGAAGAATTTTATAGAAGGTGTTCGCAAGGAGATGGCAAAAGTCACCTGGCCCACACAGCAAGAGTTAATCGATAACACGATAATAGTCGTGGTATTCACAATTATTATCTCCGTATTTATTTTTGGTGTTGATCAGGTGTATAGTACAATATTGGAGGCGATTTACAGATGAGTTCTGATGACAGCTTCGACTGGTATGTAGTTCGATGCTTTTCAAGCCACGAGAAAAAGGTAAAAGAGTTTCTTGAGCGCGAAATTGAAGAGCTTGGCCTGCAGCATAAAATAAAAGAGATATTAATACCCACTGAGACGGTTATTGAAATCAGATCTGGTAAAAAAAGGACAAAAGAGAAAAACTTTTTTCCGGGATATATACTTATCAGCACCCGGTATGATGAAGAGGTGAACAATCTGGTGCAAAGCGCACCATCCTGCCTTGGTTTTTTGAAAGCCGGCAGAAATGAAGTTGTACCCACACCGCTTAAACAGCGTGAAGTTGACAGGATTATCGGAAGGGTAATGGATAATCAGGAAGCCGTGGAGAAGGGTGGAGTTGTTGATATCCCTTACAAAGAAGGTGATCTGGTAAAAGTGATCGATGGTCCCTTTAAAGAATTTGACGGTACCGTTCAGGAAGTACTTCCCGATAAGCTCAAACTGAGAGTTTTGGTAAGCATTTTTGGACGTAAAACCCCGGTTGAGGTTGATCTGAATCAGGTCGAATCAACTACATAAGAACTTAAACAACGTGAGCTATTACGCAGCAAACAGAAGCACGAATCACTAATTGATTCTATATGGCAAAAAAAATAGACAGAGTGCTAAAACTTCAAATTGTTGGTGGGCAGGCAACCCCAGCCCCACCGGTAGGTCCAGCTTTAGGCCAGGCCGGCATCAATATAATGGAGTTTTGTAAAGCATTTAATGCACAAACCCAAGACAAGGCAGGAACGATTATTCCGGTTGAGATTACTGTGTTTGCAGACAAGTCGTTTTCATTCAAAACAAAGACTCCGCCTGCAGCCGTTCTCCTCAAAAAAGCCGCAAAAATTCAATCCGGTTCCGGAGAGCCCAACCGAGCAAAAGTCGGTAAGGTATCCTGGACGCAGTGTAAGGAGATCGCAGAGCAAAAGATGGAAGATTTAAATGCATTTGACATCGAAAATGCCGCTGAAATGATCGCTGGAACTGCCCGAAGCATGGGTTTGCGAGTAATCCGAGATAAATAAGAGGATTTAAGAAATGGCAAAACGAGGTAAGAAATATCAGCAGGTCGCTGAATTGATTGACCGTGATATGGAATACACCATAGAAGAAGCTTGCGATTTAATCAAAAAGACGAAAATCGCCAGTTTTGACGAATCCGTAGATCTCGATCTGCGTTTGGGTGTAGATCCACGTCATGCTGATCAGATGGTTCGTGGTACTGTTTCGCTCCCTCACGGAACCGGGAAAACCGTTCGTGTGCTTGCGTTAGTTAACGAAGCAAAACAGGAAGAAGCGAAAGAGGCCGGAGCCGATCATGTTGGCCTGGAAGAATACATTGAAAAAATTGAAGAAGGTTGGGCAGATATCGACGTGATAGTTGCCACACCCGACGTAATGGGAAAGATAGGTAAACTTGGACGCCAGCTCGGGCCAAGGGGCTTAATGCCTAATCCTAAGAGTGGAACTGTGACGATGAATGTTGCAGATGCCGTGAAAGAGTTCAAATCTGGTAAGATTGATTTCCGTGTTGATAAAGCAGGTATCCTGCATACATCAGTCGGAAAAGCCAGCTTTGATGCGAGTGAAATTAGGGAAAACCTGATCTCATTCCTTCAAATGATTTTGAAACTGCGACCTGCATCAGCAAAAGGACTCTATATTCAAAGTGCTTACATAAGCACCACGATGGGGCCCAGCATTCCGATCAGTCGCACATCCATTACCTCAATTTAGAAATTAAACAGGTTAATAGAATGCCGACATTATCAGACAAAAAGGCAATTGTTGAAGAAATTACCAACACGCTGAATAACTCAAACGCCGTTTATATCACCAAATACACAGGAATGTCTGTGAGTGATATGGGCGACCTGAGAGGACGTTTCAGAGACGGTAACGTGCAGTTTAAAGTGTATAAAAATTCACTGGTTAAACGCGCAATGGATACAATTGGTGGATATGAAGAGCTCTACCCGCACCTGGCAGACCAAAATGGTTTTGCATTTGTGGAAGAAGAGCTGGCTGCACCTGCTAAAGTGCTCAAAAATTACATAAAGGAGAAAAATAAGTCCGAATTTAAAGCGGCTTTAATTGACGGTGATTATTACAGTCAGGACCAACTCGATGCTTTGGCTTCTATGAAGTCTAAAAATGAAGTTATCGGAGACATTGTTGGACTGCTGCTATCACCAATATCCAATGTAATTAGTGGGCTGCAAGCACAAGGAAGTAATATTGCAGGTGCTGTACAAACAATCGCTGAAAAAGGCGAAAATAACTGAACAAATAAAATATTTTAATTTAAACCGACGAACGGAGAATTATAACAATGGCTGACGTTAAAGAAATAGCTGAACAACTTGTTAACTTAACAATTAAAGAAGCAAACGAACTCGCAAAAGTTCTTGAAGATGAGTATGGAATCAAACCTGCTGCAGCTGCGGTTGCAGTAGCCGGACCTGCAGCTGGCGGTGACGCCGCTGATGCTGAAGAGCAAACAGAGTTCGATGTTATCCTGAAATCTGCTGGCGCTAAGAAAATTGCTGTAATTAAGGAAGTTAGAGGCATTACAGGCCTCGGTCTTAAAGAAGCAAAAGAACTTGTTGATGGTGCTCCAAACACCGTTAAAGAAGCCGCTTCCAAAGCAGATGCAGAAGAGATTAAAGCGAAACTTGAAGAGGCAGGCGCTGAAGTCGAGCTGAAGTGACCCCCTTTTAAAGGTCTATATACCATAGCCAACTCCCGTATTTTCGGGGTGTTGGCTTTTGGCGTCTTATTCATATGTGAGGCATCTCATTCTTAGAGCTTTATGCTAAGAGAACTCACAATCTTATTTTTAACCTAAAGGAGAACATCCTTTTGAGTACTATTATGGAGAAAATCCCGTT
>REDT01000079.1 GCA_007693295.1 Balneolaceae bacterium | reverse complement strand
CCCTTCCTGAAAAAAGGCCTTGAGGCCAGCTTGAACGGTGCCGATCCCATGTATCGCACCAGCTTTTTACTGCCGCTGTAGACAATTCCGGCCAGCATTTTGGCCGCCTCTGCAGTTGCTGAATTACGAATGGTTTGCCTCTCTTGCCTTACCAGGGATCCGCAGTACTTTTGAGTTACTTTTCCAACCCGAAGCGTAAGAAATGCATTCGAGCTACCGGTAATGGTTGAGTTTACAATGAGGGCCGTTCCCGGCAGCATGGAGACCACAGAACCGATGCCCTGCGACATGGACGACTCGATGATTTCAAAATATTCCGCTTCATCAATGCTGCTGGCGATAAATGCGGTTACCAGCACGTTGCTGTACAAAAAACTCAGGTCCTTAAAAGTGGGCCTTTGAGAGTAGATATGGGCTATATCCCAAATGAGCCGGAACTGAAGGCCAAGAATAAAGAGCGCATCCAGCGCCCCGTTCTGGGAAATAGCCGTTGTGATAAATGCACGGCTTGCTGTTCGTTTGATCGAGTTGTCTGACTCCTCTTTCAACTCATTGATCGCAACCAGAACATCTTCCAGGCTCTCCACGCTGTTCGACGTAACCTTGGGATTCACAGATAACCGCTTCGAAAGCTTGCGGATGTACCTGTCATACTTCGGGCCGTGATCAACTTTTGGAGGGATGAGCGGGCTGGGCAGCTTTATAAAGAGATATAATGGGGTGAGCAGGGCCACAACAATCACCAACAAGAAAAGTACCAGGGAAACCCTGCCCAAAACCGGGTTCAGCTGACCCAGTGCGGCGGCAAACTGAATAACCTGGTTGATGATTACAATCAGCACCAGAAACGTTACCGCCACCGAAATGACAATCAGTAGTTTTTTAAAATCTCTTCTCATCCTAAAACCTCCTCGCAGAACATTAATAAAAAATGATTGGACTCAATTACATCAATCGTCAGCTCTTCTGTCTCTTTCTTTTTCATAATCTGATCTGGTTTTATTCAATTAGTACTCTTAATGAATATCAATATTCATTAATTGATGCCTGATTACCGGTCAAAATAGTCAGTAAGAGCCTCGGCCATTACTTCTTTTTTATCTTTAAGATCCTGTAGCACATGGCCTTTTTCGAGAAGCACGATTCGGTTGCAGATATCAGTGACGTGAATGAGGTCGTGACTTGAAATTAGAAAAGTAGTGCCGTTTATTTCTCGCTCTTCGGTGATAATTTTTTTAAGCCGGTTTTGAGATGTTGGATCCAAATTTTCAAACGGCTCGTCGAGCAGTATTACAGAAGGAGCTCCCAGGAAAGCCGCAGCGATTCCCACTTTTTTGATGTTCCCTTTGGAGAGATCCCGGATATACTTCTTCTTTCCGAGAATTTCGTCGTTAAACAGCGGGCTGAACTTTTCCAGATGGTTCTCCAGATCCTGCTCGCCCAATCCGTAAATCTTCCTGAGCGTCTCGAAGTACTCGACCGGAGAAAGAAAGGAGAGCAGCATGTGTTCATCCAGGTAGGAGCAGACAGTGCGTTTCCACTCCTCCGTCTTTGTCACATCTTCCCCGTTGATCATAACCCTTCCCGAAGATGCGCGGATAAGATCCAGGATCAGGCGAAAGAACGTGGTTTTTCCGGCGCCATTGTTACCCACAAGCCCAAAACACTCTGATGATTCGATCGTTAACTCCGTGATATTCAGAGCCTCATCCGGACCATATATTTTTTTTAGATTCTCAACTTTTATCATGTTCCCTGCCTGAATCTTGATGAAATTTTGTGGCGGTTCACCTGCAATTGCCGAACGTTGTAAGAGATCATCTTTTTATAAAAGACAATCCCGGTAATCCCAAAAAGCCCTACAGCGGCCAGTGCCGCATATGGGTCAAAGAGAAAGTTCACAGGTACATAAATTACGTATGGAAGCACGAAAAAAGGAATTCCCATCAAAAACTGTGAAACTCCGATTCCTTCGTAGTTGAACATTGCCCCTTTATTTATATCCATCGGCTTAGGTTCCCACATCGACAGCCTTGCGATAACATGAATACCTATTCCCACATTATACAAGAGAGCTACTGTATGGAATATCACTATTTGCCACCCAAAATAGACGTATGGCAGAGAAAGCAGGTATAGAAAGAAAGAGATAACTATCAGAATCAGAAGTTTTCCGCGAATAAGCGCCTCAAGCCCGTGCTGTTTCACCATAAAAAAATCGAACGAGTTGGAGTTCCAGCTCAGGAAAAACTGACCATAGTTTATGAAAAAGATGGAGATCATAAAAATACCCACAAAAAGGGTGATTCCGGAAGCTTCCATCAACGATTCGCCACCACTTGCCATTCTGTACATGAAAAGCCCATATAAAAGAAAAAACAGGGACAAAATGAGATATCCGCGACTTTTTTTATGGCGCAGGATCAATTTCAGCTCCATGTCGGCGTATGTGCCTGCTGCTCCAAACCTGCTGAACAGATCTTTGCCGGCACCGCTCATAAATGCAAAATCCTGTTTCGCCACCCGGTCAAGATAGGCGTTAACAAGATATTGCCGGTGGATGAGTTTGTAGCAGGCCACACAGAAAGCCATGCTCACAAACAGCGGCAAAGGCCCCAATGAAGATAGTCCGAAAAAAGGTGCGATAATTTCACCGATGTTGATCACGTCAAAATATAGCAGCACAAATGGTACAGTGGGTATGGCAAAAAGAAACACTGTACCCAATAATCGCTCTTTGTTCACCTCTTTTAACCAAAGCACCAGGAAATGCAAAGCGATACTGAAAAAAAAGAGTGTGGCGAGCCAGAGTGATGAATAAAGAGGCCCATAAACCGGGTTAATATCTGAAATTGTTACCGGCACAAAAAGTATAATCACCAGCAAGGAAAAGGGGGAAAAAAGTGATTTTACCAGCAAATAGTTGATGATACCGGATTTTTTAATAGGCAGGTGAAGATAGTTATTCAGGCTAAAAAGCGGCTTCTTCTGAATAATAAATCGAATCAAAAACTCTGCGAGCAGGTAGAAAACCGCCGCTTTATTCAGAAAAGCCGGCACATCCTGCACCTCAAAAAAACTTCTCAATATAAGCCCCAGAAAAACTGCAAGTCCAACAAGGTAGAAAAGTATAAAAGAAATAAAAACAAAAACAAGCAGACCGGAGACAATATCTCTTCCAAAAGATAGCGAACGAAATTTCTCCAGTAGCAGCAACCTGATGAATTCAGGCGCCATGTCCAATCCTGATTTAAGCATCATCAATAGTAAGTTATCAGCAAAGCATATCCAATTTTAAATGGGATACCACAGACGCTTGAAAGAGCCTG
>REDT01000132.1 GCA_007693295.1 Balneolaceae bacterium | reverse complement strand
CACGGATTTCGCCTATGCGCGATCCCAAAGCAACGCTGTTCCCCAAGGGATCCCTAAGTAGGGGCAGATCCGCCAGTAATCGGACACGGTCCGGTAGGTGTACCGCTAAAGCTGCATCTTCGGCTGACAGGTTTCGACCGGCATTTCATAATCCTCAAAGCACCAGATTGGATTTGAATTTTTGCGGAGTTTGATTTGTTATACTTTCAGACAGTTAAAATCTTAAATGTTAAACTAAAAAATGAGCTTAATACACATTATTTCAGCAACAGACAGGCCCGGTTCAAATGCATACAAGGTTTCGAAGTATGTCGATACGCATCTTTCTGTAAAAGCTAAAACCAAAATTATATCTCTTCGTGATTTTCCTCTGGCTGATGTTGCCGGTGGCAAATATGGCAAGGCGCCGGATTCTGTGAAGGAGTTTAACAAGGAAGTTTTAAAGGCGGATGGATTTTTGTTTGTAATCCCTGAGTATAACGGAGGGTTTCCGGGTATTTTGAAGCTGTTCTACGATTATCTTCCATTCCCCCAGGCATTTGATAAGAAGCCTGTGAGCCTGATAGGCGAAGCGGCCGGGGCATTTGGCGCTCTGCGTCCCGTTGAGCAGTTTGAGCAGCTTTTAAAATACAGAAAAGCTTATATCTACCCTGAACGGATGTTTATCCAGCGCGTCAACGATTCGTTTGATGCAGAGAAAGGTTTGAAAGATGAAAAAATGCAGGAGTTGCTGGAGTCTCAGTTGAGTGGATTTCCCGAATTTGTTGAATTGATACAGTCTCAGCAACCTATATCAATTCAGTCGTAGCATATAGCCCACACCGTGAAGGGTTACGAGAAATCGTGGCTCATCGGGTTGTAACTCAATTTTTGCCCGTAATTTGGAAATATGTACGTCTACGGTTCGTGTGTTCGTGCTGTATTCGTACCTCCAAACGTTTTCAAGCAGATCATCTCTTGAGATAGGCTGATTAGTTTTTGATACAAGATATTGAATCAGCTCCACTTCGCGGGTAGAGAGTTCATGTTCAACTCCTCCCGGCTTAATAACTTTCGACTCTTTCAGGTCTATTTTTACATCACCGAGTTTTAGCATTTCAACCGGCCCCGACTTGGTGTAGGCGTTGGCGCGTCTTAACCTGGCTTTGATCCTGGCAAGCAACTCTTTCACGCCAAAAGGCTTGGTCATATAGTCGTCAGCACCAATATTCAGCCCGGCTACCTTATCTATCTCCTGATCCCGGGCTGTAAGCATAATTATTGGGAAGGAGTACTTCAGGTCGCGTATTGTTTTACAGATGTCGTAACCGCTCATGCCCGGAAGCATTAGGTCTAAAAGCATCAGGTCGGGATCAACCTCTTTTACCTTGTCGATAGCTTTGGCTCCGTCAGTAACCACAGTTACGTCATAACCTTCAGATTCGAGTGTATCACGGAGAGTAAATACTAAACTGGGTTCATCTTCAACTACGAGTATCTTTTTGGGTTTTTCAGACATATTCTCTCACATCTACGGGTTTGACCTGATCTCTGCCGGCACCCATCTCCACGGATTGTTGTTTAATTGATTCAGACTGTTTTATCAGTGCCGGAAAGGTTACTGTAAAAGTAGAACCCGATTCCAGTTCACTTTTTACGGTAATTGTGCCGCCATTCATTTCTACCAGGTTTTTGACGATAGCCAGCCCCAGACCGTGCCCTTTTGTTTTGGCCGTAAGGGAATTTTCAACTCTGTAAAATTTGTCAAATATCAGTTTCTGAGATTTTCGCGGAATCCCGTCACCCTTGTCAGTTACCGACATGGCGATGGAGTTGTTTTGTTTACGAACATCAATAAGAATGAACTTCTCATTTGAACTGTACTTCACTGCATTTTCAATCAGGTTATTCAGTATTGTTTCGATATGATCGGGATCGACCATGGCAAGGGGAATGGAGTCGTCGCTTTGAAATTGAAAGGTAAAGCCTTTTGAGGTGATATATTTTTCATTTGTTTCAAATACCCGTTCCGCAATTCTATCTATCTGATGTGGAGCCTGCTGCATGACATTTTCTCCTGCATCTACTTTAGCTACATCCAGGAGTTTCTCAATCATTTTACGCAGCCTGACAGCCTCCTGATAGATATGATCTCCATAGCCTCTCAATCGGACTCCATCTGTGACACGGCCATCTGCGATATTCTCTCCTGCAGCCTGCATAACAGCAAGCGGGGTTTTTAACTCATGGGTAATATTTGCCAAAAATCCTGCCTGACGTTCAGCCAGCTCTCGTTCGCGCTGGGCATTGATAAACATAAATACAAGAGCGCCAAAGAGAGCAATTACAGCAAAAGCAAGCACAAAGAGATTGCGCGTAAGCGATGCATTTGATGCGGCAACTGTAGGAGATTCGAGAAAAGAGGCGTGCAGAATCCAGTTTTCAAGGAGATCGGGGAATCGCTGGCGGATATCAATTTCGTAAGTATCTCTGTCCCAGGTATAATTTTCATCACTGCCGGCAAGAATTTCATTCTGCATCCAGTCGCGTAACCAAACCACCAGCCCTGAAGATTGAGTTGGCCCGAAATGTTCTTTCATCTCTCTTTTGAGATATCTGTCAACCAGATACTCTTTGTCGATAATAAAATTGAGGTGTCCAACCACAGTGCGGTTTTCTACATTGATGAGGGCAAGAGTCATGCTTCTGTGGGCATCAAAAGTAACTTTGTTATTCCACCTGTAATCATCCAGCATTACCTGAATTCTCGACTTCGATATACCGAAACCATCGCATACTGCTCGAGGTACATCTATAGCTACTGTAAAGAGCTCTGATTCCTGATGATATTTATATATGGGTTGATCCGGATTGTGACAGCCATTCACATTGCGGGGGATGTAGTGGATGTCGGTAAAAAGCGAGTCGTTAATAGCCTCTGTGAGCACTTCCTTAAACTGCGACGGGAAGGCTCCGCTAACCTCCCAACCCTCTTCGAGGTGCTTCATGTTCAGTTTTCTTATAGCCATAAACGGACTGTAAAACCGGGCCCTCACCTGGTGGGTAAACTCTTCCAGCTGGTTCTTTTTATTATCTTTTGCTGCCTCGATGGTCGATTCTCTTAAAGCGTAGAGAGAATAGATGTTAAGGGAAGTAAGTGCCAATACCGCAACGATTCCCATTCCAAGGAAAAACCACCTGAGTCTATTTCGTTTTTTAAAATTCTTAAATAAGGCCATATTAGACATGATTTTACATCATATGATGATCGAAAAAAACCTTTAAATAATAAAGGGAATCATAAATTGTTATAGTTTTTTACAATTGGCAAATAGGCACGGAGTTTTAACGTTTAATTCCAAACTCTGTTGTTTGCATTGATATCCGGGAAATTATTATCAGGATCAATTTCCACTTTAACTGCTTTTGAGGGAAGTTCAATTCGAAACTCTTTGGTTCTGTGCCCCATCAGCCAATACTCCTCACTAATAATTTCCCTTACCACTTCTCCGTTTTCCAAAGTTATTTCAAGATGTACAGGCATTGGAACATCGCCAAGATCCTGTATTACAATAACGGTCTCCGTGCCATCTTCATATACGTCAGAGATTGATTGGTTCAGGGCCCATGTCTCGTAATACCAGGCTCTCCAAAACCAGGAAAGATCCCTGCCGGAGACGTCTTCGATGGTATTGAAGATATCCCAGGGGTAGGGGTGTTTGTATTTCCAGCGTTCCACCAATTCGTGATGAACTTCCTTAAAGAGGTCATTACCTAAAATACCCCGGAGTGCAATCAATACTGAAGCCGGTTTGGGATAGGAAGCAACGCCATAAGCCGGGCCGGGATAGTGAAAATCGGACCATCTCATCATCTCTCCTTCTAAATCAGTTCCCGCAATTTGAAGATACCCTGCAAACACATCATAGTGATCAAACCTGTCGGGAAAGAAGTCTATATTGGCCTCATTGGTATGAAAAACGGTATAACCCTCATCAATCCATGTGTATCGCCGCTCGTTGGTGCTTAGTATCATCGGATACCACATGTGTGCCAGTTCATGAGCTGTTACCCCGTAGAGGCGAACGGCACCGGCATTGTTGTAATCGCCAATTATTGTCATCATGGGAAACTCCATACCGCCGCCTATGATCTCGGCTCCCTCAACGGAGGTCATATGGGGCCACGGGTAGGGTAAATTGATATAGTCGGAGAGAAATGAAATAGAGTGCATTGCATAGTTAGCCTGTTCACTCCAAAGAGGTGCAGTTTCCCTGTAAAAAGAGTGAATACGGGTATAATCGGTTTCTCCGTCTCCTGTCAGATCTCCTACCGGAGTTCGGGCCCCCTCCCAACGTGATTGCAGAGTGGCGCTAAAGGCCACGTCCCGGATATTTTCGGATTGAAATTTCCAGGTGAGTTTTCCGCTGTCAGACGATCTGGTCGCATCACTCAGCTCATCAAAATCGGCAATTACTACAATCTCATCACTATCTCCAGCTTCCCGGTACCGTGTTAATGTTCTTTCTGAAAGTGTCTCATCCGGATTCAGAAACTCCCCTGTTCCCATCACAAGCCATTCGCGGGGCATGGTGACGGTTAAAGTGTAATCGGAAAATTTATGATAGAATTCGGCATTGCCTAAAAACGAGTCGTCCATCCACCCATATACATCGTCATAAACTGCAATATGAGGGTACCAGTAACCAATAAAATAGAGGTTATCTCTGCTTCGTCCCATACGGCCTGATGCCCCTTGTTGGGGAATCTCGAAAGACCATTCAAATTCGAAATCCATGGTACCGCCGGCTTCAAGAGAATTTTCAGGAAAAATGTAAATGGAGGTGCCGTTTATAATATAGCCTGATCGGTTTTGCGTCCAGCGCTGCATCATGGTGATCGGTTCGAGCTCTTCGCCATTCACCTTGATCAGAGAGACATCCTTACCCCCGGTTATTTCAGTAATCTCTATTTTTGGGGTGCCCTCCTTATGCAGGTTTTGAGCAATCTCCACAACAATAACATCCAGGTCGTCGGGAGAGTTGTTGGAATAGGTAACCGTTGAGGCTCCGTAAAGCATGTGAGATTCGGGGTCAATTTCGGCACTTAAATTATAGGTGCCTGTATTCTGCCAGTAATTTTCACCCGGGCTTCCCTCCGCTGTTCGGGTTCCCTTTTCGACAGCGTTTCTGTATGCTTCGGGTACATCAATCGGGTAGGGTATTGGGCGCTCAATTTTATCTACCGTCAGTTTATCCGATCCATCACTATTCTGAACGGGCTCGATTGTGGCACAGGAAAGCGTGAATAGTGACAGAATAAAAAAGAGTGAGACTTTTTTAAAAATGTTGTTATCCATAATAGAAAATGAAGTATTTAAGATCGGTGAATTGAGAAGAGTTACTGAAGGTAAAATTAATGAATCTTTATTGCACTAAAACCGGTTTACTCTTTTGCTATAATATTTGCTTTTATTAGACACGCTTTTAACTCATTAAATTCGATGGGTTTGATGAGGTAATCTGTATAGTCGGTAGCTTTTGCACGTTCGTGGTGAGCCCGGTCAGAGTTGCCAGTTATGTAGACAACCGGTACTGAAGAGAACTTTCGAATTTCGAGCATTGCCTCAATCCCGTCCATATCTCCTTCAAGAGAGATATCCATAAGTATCAGGTCGGGATCTACTAATTTGGCTGTCTCGATAGCAGTTTTTCCATAAACAAGCTCTCCCTCTGTTTCAAAGCCAAGTTTCTCCATATAACTCTCATAAAGAAGATTCAGAATTAAATCATCTTCTACAATGAGTACTTTTTTTACCTGAGTCATGTGCATTAATTAGTGTTCCAAATTTAGTGTAAATAAGCTAACACAAATTAACAAAATCCCTAAAATTCAGATGAAAAAATATATTTGTCTGAATTCGTTTTCAGAGTGTTTTATTTCTGCTTAAAGATAGTGAAATCCCTGCTTACTGCCATCCGGCAGGTATTTTAAAACCGGGTGTATGAATGTACGGCTAAATTTTAAAAGACTGGATACAAATCAAAGGGTTCAAAGCCTGGTAGTGAGTATTGTACCACTCAACCAAAGCTGTATTTGTCTGTACTGAACGTTGAAGTACTGCTGGTTTCGCTGCATTAGGTAGTTGTCGAATGGGAAGAATTCATTTCTAATGCTGGGCCTCTCAAAAGTAAAGTTGTAGCGGGGATCAGACCGATCGAACGAATAGGCCCACTGCATTGTATTAAGGTAGCGGTCTACATACCATGGAGGGCCGAAAAGGATATAGATCATTCCCAGATCGGTTTTCCAACCCTCTTTAAAGTTGGTAAACTGCTTATTTGCCTGTTCAACCCGTTCATAATAGAGATTGATTACAGACCGGGCTTTATTCATGTTTCCAACATTGGAAAGCCAAAACCGATCGATAGCTTCCTTGAGTTCTCTTTCGTCTTCAATTTTCATAAGCCGTTCGTGATCCCGTCGGTCCATCAGATAGATAAGGGGTTCTGCGAGTTCACGGGGTGACTGTATGTTTGGATAGTTTTCACTCATAACCGAAAAATCCCTTGCCCGGTAGAGGGTTTCACCATCCCCATCTGTTGTTTCTACTTCGAACCGATAGGTGCCTCTCTCAAAGAGATCGTATTTAAACTCGATCAGAACACTTCCCGGCTCGTCAAGCCGCCGAATACCGGAATCCACTACATCAGGACGTCTCATATCCACGCCAATATAGGGCAGAGAAGATGGACTGTAGTTGTTGAAATTCATGGGTCGCGCATGGCTGGTGTCTGCCGGGTATTTGAGTAGCCGTGTCTCTATGGTCAGAGGGTCTTCAACGTCATTATTTGTTACCTGAAACTCAAACTTCAGGCTGTCGAGGCGTGAAGGTACAGTATAGGTCGTAATCGGGAAAAAACGATCGCTGGGAGCGCCCGCGATCTTGCCCAGTAGCCTTACGGTTGTAATACTGATTTCCGGATGTTCAGGATCGGGAATATTTGCTTCAGAGGTTCTGCTGGATGCCCTGCCCGAGGTTTGGTCGAGCGCGGTAACAATCACTTCAAAATTCCCGGGTTTTACATCGATAATCTCTTCATGTGTAAAAACCTCCTGGCTTATATAACTGCCTTCAAACTCCTGTTCTATATCGAAGCTCTTTTGAACCGTTTTGCTGAAATCACCATCCTTTTCAAGTATTCTTATTTCAAGAGAGACACGAGCCATGCGTATATCGTCTTCAGTGGTGTAGATCAGGCTTCCCAATACAATGTCGGAGGTAATATTGATTTGTGCTTTATCATCGGGACTTAGAAAGCCTATGGAAGAGGTTCGTAATTCGGGATAGCCATCTCTGAACTGGAAGAGCGATCCTCTCTCTACATCAGGATTAGCAGATCTGGCACATCCGGCTAGTACAATGCAATAGCCTAGAAAAGTCAGTAATACTAAATTTTTCACATACGCTGTCATAAGCTTATCTTTACACACTAAAACAAATTTTGAGCAATATCATTTCACTTCACGTTATAATATAACATCCAAATCAGCGGATAATTGTTTACGTTTTTGTGCATATTGCTAACTATTCAAATTAATTCTGAAATACAACTAATAAATATTTTATGCAAAGCGGTGCTCGAAGAACAAAAATTGTATGCACATTAGGCCCCAGCAGTAATACAATGGAGGGTATTGAGAACCTCTATCGTGCCGGAATGAATGTTGTACGAATAAACTTTTCTCATGGATCACACGAAGATCATGAAAAAACAATCGGATATGTAAGGGCAGTTGCAAAAAAGCATCAATATTCGATACCTGTGCTTATGGATTTACAGGGTCCGAAGATAAGGGTGGGCCAAATGAAAGATGGCGCACAATTAATTACGGAAGGCACACTTTTAACGCTTACCTCTGATGATGTTGAAGGCGACAGCAGCCTGGTGCCTATCGATTATCCGAACCTTGCTGAAGATGCCAGGGAGGGCAACCAGATTTTAATAGATGACGGGCTTCTTGAACTTCGAATAGTGAAAAAGGATGGCAAGAAATTGATAGCCACGGTAGTGGTTGGCGGATTGCTGAAGTCCCGCAAAGGCGTGAATTTACCAGATGTTGATATCACCATGTCGTCGCTTACCGAAAAAGATATTGAGGATCTGGAATTTGGGTTAAAAATAGGCGTCGATTTTGTGGCCATGTCTTTTGTTCGTTCTGCACGCGATGTTCAGGATGTGGTTTCGAGAGTGCGTGCTGCTGGAAGCAACGCGGCCGTAATAGCTAAAATTGAGAAGCCTGAGGCTGTTGAGGTAATTGATGAGATTATTGAAGAGTGTGACGGGATAATGGTAGCCCGTGGTGATCTGGGCATTGAGATCCCAAGCGAGAGAGTACCGCTGGTGCAGAAAAAAATTATCGATCGCTGCCGGATTGCGGGTAAGCCGGTTATTACCGCTACCCAGATGCTCGACTCGATGATTACCAATCCTCGTGCTACACGCGCAGAGAGCTCTGATGTGGCCAATGCTGTTATTGATGGCACAGACGCTGTGATGTTGTCGGGTGAGACCGCAGCGGGTAAATATCCTGTTGAAGCCGTTCGAACCATGTCGAAAATCATTAGATCGGTAGAAGAAAATGCACCTTCCATTTACTATAGTCTGCTCTACAGAAAGCCCGACTGGAAAGAGAAGCAGATTATTGAATCGCTGGCATACTCGTGCGTTACCATAGCTGAAAATATTGAAGCAAAAGCTATTTCAACGATTACACATTCGGGAAATACAGCGCGACGGATTGCCAAATTCAGGCCAAATGTACCCATTATTGCATTTACGGAAAGCCGGATTGTGCGCCGGCAATTAAACCTTGTATGGGGAGTCCAATCTGTTCGCCTTCAAGAGCTCTTTGATACCGATAAAAGCGTGAAAATGATGGAAGATTACCTGGCTGATCATGGACTTGTGAATCATGGAGACCGGGTTATTATTGCAACCGGAATGCCTCTTGCAAAGCGCGGACGAACAAATATGATTAAGGTCAGTATTATAGAGAAACCGTAAATACGTAATATCACAAGCCAGCGTTACAACTATTGTGAAAAGATCTCTGCAAATAGTTTTAATATCATTTCTTCTGGTGGGATGTGCTTCACCACTCAAACAAAGTTGGTACGACTTTACAGCATATTACAACACATTCTATAATGCCAAGCAGTACTACGCTGAGGGGGTAAAACTCAATCAGAGACAGGTTCCGGATTTAAACACGGCAACTTTTATCAGGATTCACACCCGTCCAACCGCAGGTGGTCAGGAGCAGTTCGAGCAGTCCATCGAGCGCGGGGCTTCCATTCTCAGAAATCATGAGAACTCAAAGTATGTAAACCCTGCCCTTCTAATTATAGGTAAATCCTACTTCCACAGATCTGAGTATTTTTCTGCGCTGGAAAAATTCCAGGAGCTGCAAGCCATTGCGAGCGGCAGAGAGCTTCAGAAAGCCATTTTATGGCAGGCCAGAACATATCTTGAGATGTCGGCATATGATCAGGGACTTCGCACAGTTGAGGTTGATTCTGAATACATCGCAAACTGGGACAGAGAGTTACTGGCAGAGATTTATGCTGTTAGAGCGCAGCTTTATGTGGCTGTTGAGGATTGGAATAATGCATCAATAGCACTCCATAGAGCAGCCGGGGAGTTAAGTGACAGACGGTTGAGAACCAGGGCATATTTCTTGCACGGGCAGGTTCTTGAAGAGATGGAAAACAGTATTCAGGCATTAGCCGCCTACAAACTGGCCGCAGATGCAGGTACCGACTACAGCCTGGAATTTAACGCACTCCGAAAGCAGGCTGAAATGTCGAGAAGGTCAGGCAACTATGATCAGGCTATTCGCATATACAGAAGCATTGAGCGTGATGATAAGTTTTTTGATTACCGTCTTGAAATGCGATATGAAATAGCGCGTACCTATCAGGAAAAAGGGGAAAGTGATGAAGCCCGAAAACTCTATGCCAATCTGCTTCATAATCGGTTTGATAATCTTCCGGCCATTACGCGCGCCAAGGCCTATTTCGGACTGGCAGAGATCTATCGCGACAACCTGAACTCATTTACCATGGCAGCTGCCTATTTTGATTCGGCGGCATCGATGAGAATTGATGCTGAACTGCTGCCGGCCAAATTCAATGCAGGTGAGCAGGCAGCATCATTTGGCGAGTATGCAACCCTGAAAAGAGAAATTGGAAAAATTGACAGCCTTATGCATCTGTCTGCACTGAGCCCGGCAGAACTCGATTCTGTAGTAGCTGAAATTCGAAACAGACTATTAGCTGAGCAGGAGCAACAGGCACGCGGCGTCAGTAGAGGTTCAGAAAGAGTGGTTGTAAGGGATATTTCTCCGGATGATGTAATTGATGCAGCTGAAAGTATTGAGTTTGGTTTTTTGAATGTGAAAAGCCGGCAGCTTTTGACCGATGCCAGTTTGCAATTTCAGGCCATATGGGGCGACCGGCCCCTCGCCGATAACTGGCGGCGAAGGGCTGCCGTGAGCGGCAGCAGATTCGATCAGCCAATGTTATCAAACGGTGCTGTTCAGGAATCGATGGTAGTAAACGGAGAGAACGGCGAGGTTGAACAGTTGCCCGGTATAGATCTCTCCGAAATACCATTTACCGAATCGGAAAAACGTGAAATGGCCCATAAAAAAGAGAATTTAAGATACCGGTTGGCGAACCTGTTTTTCCTAAACCTGGATATGCCCGACAGTGCCAAAGTGTACTATGAAAAAGTGATTCAGCAAGATGTCAGTCCTGAATTAACCTCGAGGGCTCTCTACAGTATAACGGAGCTTGAACTGCTGGAAGGAAATAGAGAAGAAGCCGACTACTGGTCCGAAAGGCTTATTCATGATTTCCCCGAATCTGTATACTCTGAAAGAATTGCCGACCGGATGAATATTACGCACAGTAGGCCAGTTTCTCCGGATGAACAACAAAATGCTAAATACAGATATTCTTATATCATGCAGTCCGACACATTGAGCCGTTCTGCAGAAAAAGCAATGGAGCTTCAGGAGATGGCCATGAAAAGTGCCAGTGAAGCCCAGCGACCACTGCTTTTATTTGAGGCGGCACGACAATATATGGCAGCTGCAATGGAAGAGTCAGAAAATCGTGAACTTGTATCCGCATGGCTCAATAAGACACAACAAAGAGAACGACGCCTGCCCCCGGTTGCAGATGATGATACCACGGCAATTGATCCCGACTCTGTCATTGAACTTGAGTATCCATTTGAGGGCGCCTACTGGGATAGTACGAGATCAGTTTTAAACTATATCTCTTCGAATTATCCTTCAAGCCAGGTTATGAATCAGGTTGAGATACTGCTCAGGTCGCTGCAGAAGCCCGAACAGAAAGAGGACGAAATGGCAACAGAAGAGTTTGTTACGGAGCCTTTTCCCGAAGAACTCATGCCCCGCGATCCTGCCCCCGATCCGGCCGACTGTTTTGAGATGGGTTTTGAAATGGACTATGAAGGGGGGATGGAAGCGTTTATGAACTCCGTACGTTACCCGGAATGGACTGAAGAGGTAAGTATGAAAGGTGAGATCACCTATTTTTTGGAGATTGATGCTGACGGCTCGGTGAACAGCTACGAACAAATAAGTAGAATGGACAGAACGGGAATTCCACAGGCAATAGAAGAGGCTATAGACCGGGGCCTGAGATTTTACCCTCATCCGGAAAGAAGGAAATTGAACTGTAGTATTACCTTTCCTGTAGAATTATAGGCTACTTGATCTGGTAGATGTGATCCAGATCATTCAGTTTCATGTAGTCTACAATCTCTTTATTGATTTTTTTCACAACAGAAGGCCCCTCATAAACCAGGGCCGTATAGATTTGCAGAAGGTCTGCCCCGGCTTTTAATTTATCTATGGCATCGCTGCCCGAACTGATGCCGCCAACTCCAATAATGGTTTTTTCTCCTTTTGTAAGTTCTGATATCTGTTTAATAATTGCCGTGCTCTTGTGAGCGATAGCTTTTCCGCTCAAACCACCCCGCCCTATACTTGTTATTTTGTGAGTTGACGTAGTAAGATTTTCACGTTTTGAGGAGGTATTTGTTGCCACATACCCGCTTACAGCATGATTTTCGCAGATTTCAATAAGTTCCTTTAGATTTTGCGGTTCCAGGTCAACAGAAAATTTTATCAGAACCGGCGGAAGACTGGAGTCTATATTCAGCTCCAATATTTCCAGCAGGCGGTTTAGAGACTCAGGCTCTTCAAAGGTTTTTCCCTCCTCGGTATTCGGGCAAGAGATATTGATTGTAATGAAATCAGCAAAACCCTTAACAAGGTCAAAGCTGGTTTTATAGTCAATCAGTGCAGCTTCACCCATTACTTCAGGGTTGTGCGTTTTTGCAATATTTATACCCAAAGGAATTCCAAGCTGCAGCTTACGCGCTCTTCGCGAAATGGTTTGTGCCCCGTCATTATTCAGTCCAAGCCGATTAATCAGCGATTGATCTTTTGTTAAGCGAAAGCTGCGGGGTTTTGGATTGCCCGTTGAAGGCTGAGCAGTAATGCTTCCGATTTCAAGAAACCCAAAGCCAAAATTCTCCATCAAAGGGGCAATGGTTGCATTTTTATCGAATCCTGCGGCAAGTCCTACCGGGTTTTTGAAATCGAGCCCCCAAATTTTCTGTCTCAATGCCGGGTTCGAGTAGTTATAAAGTGCACCGGTGCTTTTTAGCAGCCACTTTTTTTCACTTACCGATTTAGCCGTTTTAATTGTCAGTTCATGTGCATAATCTGATGTAAAACGGAACAAAAGTGGACGCGCAAGTAGTTTATACATATCTCAATTTAACAAACATTTTAAATAAAGGTAATGGGCTCAGCATTAAGATCGAAACTTGTTATAATCGAACCCGAAAAACCTTTATTATAACAATATGAATAGAACCCCCGACAATATCATCGACCGTGTTGTACGTCAATTCGATGGTAGAGAACTCATATTGCTGGAGTCGCAGCACCCTGATCACCACTCATCACAAATCAGTTATATTGCAGCCGGGCCGGTAAGAACAATCTATGGATATGGAGAGGAGATTGTGGTAGACGACCGGAATGGAATCAGGCATTTCAAATCAAACCCATGGGATGCCCTGATTGATTTTCAAAAAGAGCAAAACTCCTGGCTGTTTGGGTATTTAGGGTACGATTTAAAAAACTATACGGAAAAGCTGACTTCGTCCAATGAACCTTTGAATAGAGCGCCGGACTTCTATTTTATGGAGCCCGAAATACTTTTGAGAATTGAAGATGGTGAAATAACTGTTTTGTTGGGAGATCCAAATCTTGACCTGATTGATCAGAGTGAGGAGAAGCCGGGTTGGGTTGAGGAGTTTGCCCCGGCTATTTCGAAAGACCTCTACCTGGAAAAAGTGAGCGCCATCAAAGAGAGAATTACGGAGGGAGATTTTTATGAGCTGAATTTCTCCTACCCCATGCAGGGGACGTATTACGGGGATCCGTACTGGCTTTACAAAAGAATGAGAGAGGTAAACCCCGTGCCTTTTGGCAGCTTTATCCGGCTGAACGATTTGGCCGTCTGTTGCGCATCTCCGGAACGATTTTTGAATAAAGAGGGCTCCAGGGTAATATCAGAGCCGATCAAGGGAACATCGCCGCGTTCAAAACTTCCTGCAGAGGACAATGAACAGCGGGAGGTATTGCTGAATGAGAAAAACCGCGCAGAAAACCTTATGATTGTTGACCTGGTGCGCCACGATCTCTCGCGAGTTTCAACTACAGGATCTGTTCGTGTGACCAAGCTTTTTGATATTCAGACCTTTGGTACAGTTCACCAGCTTATCTCAACTGTGGAGGCGGAAGCTGCACCTGATTTGAGTTCAATAGAGATTATCAAAGCCTGTTTCCCTATGGGCTCCATGACAGGCGCCCCAAAAATTAACGTAATGAGAGTAATTGAAGAGCTCGAAGAGTATAAGAGGGGAATTTACTCCGGTGCCATCGGATACATAAACCCGGATAGTGATTTTGATTTCAATGTTGTAATACGCTCTGCCGTCATCCAGGATGGAAAACTGACCTACCCGGTAGGCGGAGCCATTACCAGCGATTCGATTCCGCTGGAAGAGTGGCAGGAGACCGGGGTGAAATGTCGTGCAATAACCGGGGTTTTTGAAAATATGGTTATACAACGAAATGAAGTAGACAGTAAATGAGTTAAGTGAGCAGGAGTAAATGCACCCGAATAATGAAACTGGATGTGACAGGGTGTACAATAGAAACATCTGTTAAAGATTAAACCGATTTTAAGAATTTCATGAGTAATAAAATCAGCACACTTGGCGAGTTAAAAAAGAGCGGCTGGAAATCGATCTCTGTTAAGGAAGAGATGCGGAAGAATCTGATCGAAAAAATGAAGCGTAAGGAAGTTCTTTTTCCGGGTATACTGGGTTATGAAAAAACCGTGATTCCTCAGCTTCAAAATGCGATACTATCTCGTCACGATTTGATTCTGCTCGGTTTGAGGGGGCAGGCCAAAACCCGGATTCTTAGAATGCTCGTTCAATTTTTGGATGAAGAGGTGCCCGTTGTTGAAGGCTCTGAAGTAAATGATGACCCCTTCAACCCTATTTCAAAGTTTGCCAGAAACCTGATAGCAGAAAAAGGGGATGATACGCCCATCGGCTGGCTGCCCAGGGAAGAGCGTTACGGAGAAAAGCTCGCTACGCCGGATACAACCGTTGCCGATCTGATTGGGGATATTGATCCGATCAAAGCCGCATCGAAACGGCTGTCTCTGGCAGATGAAGAGGTAATTAATTACGGTTTAATACCACGCACCAACAGGGGGATATTTGTGATCAACGAGCTGCCCGACCTGCAGCCACGTATACAGGTATCGCTTTTGAATATCATGCAGGAGCGCGACATACAGATTCGAGGCTTTAATATCCGGATACCACTTGATGTATCGATGGCATTTTCAGCAAATCCGGAAGATTATACCAACCGCGGTAACATCATTACCCCTTTGAAAGACCGCATCGACTCTCAGATCATTACTCACTATCCGCGGGAACTCTCCATTGCGCGGGAAATCACAAAGCAGGAGGCGTGGAGCAACAGAAATGGCGAGGTTCAGGTCCACATACCCGAAAATTACCGTGCAGTACTTGAAAATGTAGCCTTCGAAGCACGAAACAGCGAGTATATCGATCAAAAAAGCGGTGTTTCCACACGCATGACGATCACTGCCATGGAGCATGTGATCTCGGCTGCAGAAAGAAGGGCACTGCACAACGGAGAGAAGGAGACGTCGCTTCGTATCACAGACCTGTACCACATGGTTCCTGCATTAACCGGTAAACTCGAGCTGGTTTATGAAGGAGAGCAGGAGGGTGCCGTCAGTGTAGCCAAACACATTATCGGCAAGGCAATTAATAATACCTTCAAATCCCTGTTCCCCGATCCAAGCAAACGCGTCGTGGAGGAAAAGGAGAGTGAATATAAAAAGATTCTGGACTGGTTTGCCAATGGCAACAGCCTGGAAATACCCGATATGGAGAGTGATAAGGCGTACATGAAAAAACTTGATTCTGTTGACGGCCTGAAGAAAATGGCTCAAAATTATTCAGGGAAGGAGAAAAAGGATCTATACCCCCATATGGATCTGATTATCGAAGCGCTCCATCAAAATTCAAAACTTGGCAAAGACGACATAGATGACGTGCGTTCATACAGCGATATGCTTGGCAGCATGCTAGGTGGAATTGATGATTTTGATGATGAGGACTTCGAGCTGTAACCCGTTTTTATACACCGTCTTTTCCTGACTTCCGCACTGGGACACCAATTCTTGGTTTGTCATGCGATAAGAATCTTGATCGGAATCATAAAAATCTATCACTGCAGAAACTTTTCATTTAGATTTTTAAATCGTAGGACAGATTGAT
The DNA here is from genome assembly GCA_007693295.1 of Balneolaceae bacterium. Taxonomy (GTDB): domain Bacteria; phylum Bacteroidota; class Rhodothermia; order Balneolales; family Balneolaceae; genus Rhodohalobacter. Next base: position 12 of record REDT01000132.1, on the reverse strand, counting down.
GAATCTAAGTGA
>REDT01000252.1 GCA_007693295.1 Balneolaceae bacterium | reverse complement strand
TTATGAGCCTGAAAATGAAGAACTTTTAACGTTCAACATTCAACGTTTAACAGTTGAGCAAAGATATAGTTTTGATCAGTTAAGATACTCATCTGATCGAGATCCTTGCCTTTTCCACCGTGTCGCCGACCTGAATTTTATCAACTACATCCATACCGCGGACTACCTCTCCAAATCTTGTATAATGGCCATCCAGGTGTGGTGCCCACTGGTGCATAAAAAAGAACTGGCTCCCTTCTGTATCCGTACCCGAACTGGCAATTCCGGCCGCGCCCCGCTCAAAGGTTTCATATGAGGGCTCAGTCGGGAGCCGGTAATCGGGCCCGCCAAAACCGTCGCGCCGGTCGAAGTCGCCACTCTGAATTACAAAGTTTTTCACCACCCTGTGAAAGGTAACGCCATCGTAAGCTCCCGCCCGGGTCAGGCTGTCGATGGAGGAGACGGTAAATGGAGCTGTGTGCGGATCAAGCCTCACCTCGATGGTTCCCCTGCTGGTTTCGAGCACCCAATGTGGGCGCGTACCCATGTCATACAATCTATGCCAGTCGGGAATCCGGAACGGCTTATTGCCGATCTGTTCCGGTTTTTCAAATCGATCGGGAAACCGCCCCTCAAGTATCTGCTCCATCATTCGGTAATTATCCCTCTCACCTCTCTCCGCAAATCGCTGATAGGCGCTGAGCATCCAATTATACTCATCATCAAGTATCAAGTCGTCGTCCATCAATATTTGCTGCATACCGGCAACCACACTCCGCTCTCCCCTTTCAAGCTCGCTGTTGATCAACCGCCGGATTTGTGCATTCCGAAATGCATCACCACTCTCCCGCCAGTAATTTCCAAGTGCACGCATGGAGTGCATGCCTGTTATTCCTCCATATTCAATACCGCTAACAAGCCTTTCATAGTACTCGTCATCTGATTCCAGTTCCCTGAGTAGCGGAAAAACACGATCGAGCAGGTATGGATTTTGAACTGCCGTGAATTCCAGCTTTCTTTTGTATGGATTGATATTCACATCTTTGTTATGAAGAAGAGTAAGTGACTGCACAAAGAGAATGTGGCTTCTTGTTGGACGGGTAATTTTATCTTCAATACTCTGCAACAGTTCCGGGTCCAAATTTTCATGCATACCCAGCGATTCAAGTGTTTGCTCTCTTACAAGCTTATTTTCGTGAAATAACAGGTATTCCAGGATCTCATTCTGAAGCGAAGCAAGGCTGGAGTGAGCTACCGAGCGAGCCATCTCAATGGAGAGCTGAACATCCTGATTTATCCTCCGTTCTCCGAGCCGGTTGTAGAGAATGGGCAGTGTTCTCTGCCCGAGAATCCGAACCATGTACTTGTCTACAATAGGATCACGCTCGATACCGAAAGCGGACCACGCTCTGCTGATCTCATTTGCCATGGCGGGCGCATAAGGCGGGCCGCCTGCAGCCGAGCGGTAAAACCCATAAATGATATTTCTGCGTACCGCTTCATCCTGCACATCAAAAGCGATATGAAACAGATTTAAAACTGTATCTTCAGGGATCTCAACTCTTGTTATAATCGATCCCACAGCCAGTGCACACCCTTCTGATTGACTCAACCGCTCAGGGTCATCAAGCAGGAGCTCCAGATGAGGACGTTGACCATGTCTTCGAAATACCTCACAAACGCCATCCGACTCTATCCCCTTTGAAAGATATGCCTCTGATATCTTATTTAGCTGATCTTCAGAAACAGGGTGAAAGCTGAGTGCAAACCATGTTTCTGACTTGTCTAATTCAATAGCCCGGTTCACAAAGAGATCAAGATCTTCAGTGTCGGTCTTGGCCAGGGCACGCCAGGCCAGGCTTTCTGCACCGGGATTGGAGTGTTCGGTAAATCCGAGAAGTGCATCAAAATCCCGATCCGATATGGCTTCAGCTATATCCGGATAGTAGTTCAGGATAACTTCGCTCTTTTCCAATGGCCTCTCTTCAGCCGAGCATCCAAAGAGATGAGCAGAAAGTAAAATTTGGATGAAAATGATCAGCAACGTTCGAAAACGGAAATTGTATTTTGGCAAAGTTCTTCGTTTATTACACATATATTATACATTAATCAATATCATTATGGATAAGGCACAGCTGACACGCAAGCAGAAAGAGTTCTTCGACTACATTGTGGAGTATAAAAACGATCACGATGTATGGCCAACTTACAGGGAGATCGCCGAAGAGTTCAATTATAAGTCACCCAACAGTGTAACACAAAATATTCAGGCGCTTTTGAAAAAAGGATATCTTGTGAAGGGTGATGACGAGGAGTATGATATCCATCCCAATCATGAGGAGCTATTGGGAATCCAAAGAGAATCGGGCATCCCGGTTCGCGGCCTTATAGCCGCCGGCTATCTGCAGGAAGCCGTAGAAGCCGACCTTGGCCGGATTACACTGGAAACTATCTTCCCCAATCTGGACGATATGTTCGCCCTCCGTGTATCGGGAATGAGCATGAAAGATGCCGGTATCTATGACGGGGATTTTGTACTGCTCATGGACAGCGACGTGAAAGACGGCGATATTGGCGCTGTTCTTTTCAATGGTGAAACCAGCCTGAAACGAATTTATTATGATAAAAACGGACTGCGCCTGGAACCGGCCAATGAGGAGTATGACACAATTATTGTTGAGCCGGATGTATTTGAGGAGGTAAGAATTATCGGGAAATATATCGGGCATGTGAACCGGTCGGGGATTCATCGCGGTATGGCTCGCAAAGCGAGTTAATGCCCCTTTACTTCGTGATGAAAACAGGGTTGTTCTCCTCTCTGCCGGTCACCATTCTGCGAACCTGCCAAAAGAGGTAACGGAGTAAAACCTTACTTCTTTACGGTCTCCAGTTTCCCATTCACTCCTTTTCGCGACTCAAACAGTTGTGAATCCTTAATCCATGCCCGGCCGCCATCGTGCTGAAGCCGCTTGCGGTTCTTAAATTTGAAGGCCTGTTTGTGAAGGTCAGGTAATTTATTGGTCATACGTCGATGGGTTATTTGTTTTAGTTTAAAATACGTTAACAGAAGCTATCAGAAAAACTAAAATATATTTGTTTGCATAACGGCTTTACCCTGCGCACAGTTTAACTTGTTTTCTGTTTTTCTGAGCGGATAAAAAACCTTTCCCCAATAGTTTCACATTAGAGTAAAATCCATTATCTTTGAAGTCTATCAAAAAATTGAACTCCAAGAAATTCACGGAACAGATATGTACGCTATCGTAAAAATAGGCGGGCATCAATACAAAGTTGCTGAAGACCAAACCGTTTTTGTAAACAGAATTGCCGAAGGCGAAGAGAAAATTACTCTCGACGAAGTGCTTCTGGTAAAGGATGCAAAGGGCAATGTCAAAATCGGCAAGCCAACAGTTGAAGGCGCCAAGATTGAAGCAACCGTTTTAGATCACCTTAAGGGTGACAAAGTTATTGTTTTCAAAAAGAAAAGAAGAAAAGGCTATAAGGTTAAAAATGGCCACAGGCAGGCTATAACCCAGCTTAAAATTGATAAAATTTCGTAATTAACGACCACGAGGCAACACAATGGCACATAAGAAAGGTCAAGGCTCCACAAGAAACGGACGAGATTCAGAATCGAAACGACTTGGCGTAAAAAAATATGGCGGCGAAGTAGTCCGCGCCGGTAATATTATTGTACGTCAAAGAGGTACAAAATTTCACCCCGGTGAAAACGTTGGCCGCGGTGGCGACGACACCCTGTTTGCTCTCACCGACGGAAAGGTAACTTTCCGAAGAAAAGGCAACGGAAGAAAATTTGTATCGATCGAACAGGTCTGATCAAAACAGAATCTAAGTTGATTTTAAAAGCCCCGGTAATTCATTATCGGGGCTTTTCTATTTATGGCTGCAGGGGATACCAAAAGTTTGTTTCATCAGGGTATCATAATTCATCTTAATTTTTGATAAATTAATGCATTAACACCTGTAATCAGCCCCTGTATATGTTTTTTCAAATTCCCGGTTATCCTGACCTGCAATTCGGGTCGCTCTACTGTATTGGACGAAATTACGCCAAACATGCGGCTGAGATGAACAGTGACGTACCTGATAATCCCGTCGTATTTTTAAAGCCCAGAAGCTCCATCATTTTTACGGGTGAGAACATCGTTATCCCCGAGCTAACCAATGATGTACACCACGAAGTTGAGCTCGTGGTTTTGATTGGGCAAAAGGTTCGAAACGTCACTCCTGACGAGGCCGGTTCAGCAATCAAGGCTTTTGGTGTGGGATTGGATATGACTGCGCGAGATCTTCAGGCAGAAGCAAAAAAAGCCGGGCTGCCATGGTCGCTGGCAAAGGGTTTTGAAACATTTGCCCCGCTGGGTACTCTTTATCCATATACGAAAGATTTAGATTTACAGAACCTTTCTATTGAAGTTCAGGTAAACGCAGAAGTGCGGCAGAAAGGGCAAACCTCAGATATGATTTTTTCAGTTAATCAGATCATTTCATATATATCAACATATTTTACCCTCTATCCCGGCGATCTCATCTATACCGGAACACCGGAAGGTGTGTCGGCTGTAAAGAAAGGTGATCAAATTACAGCCACGCTCGGAGAAGACATCTCAACATTACAGGTACATGTCGTTTAACAGATTTTTTCTACTGATTTTATCAATCCTGATTTGGACAACTTTGCCTCTGAAAGTTATGGGCCAGATCCACGAAAGTCCGATCGATTTTCTGGATGATTCCGTCAGCTATCTCTGGCCTACAGATGCCAGCCCCTATCTCTCTTCAACATTTGCAGAAACCCGTTCTGCACATCTGCATTCAGGGATAGATATTCGTACCTGGGGAAGGGAAGGCTTTAGAGTTTTTGCATCGCGCGACGGCGTTATTTATCGAGTTGCCGTAGGCCCTCACGGATATGGCCATGTTATTTACATGAAACATGGCGACGATTCTTACACTGTGTATGCACACCTTAACCGTTTTGAACCAAATTTACAGGCCTATACCGATTCTATTCGAATGATCGACTACTCGTATGAATTGGATCGCAGGATAGAATCAGCAGGTTTTCAATTCAAGCGCGGTGATGTAATCGGTTATACCGGTTCAACCGGTGTTGGGCCGCCACATCTCCATTTCGAAGTGCGTAACCCGGATTTTGTGCCGATAAATCCTCTTTTGACCAATTTGAGGATTACCGACACTCTGCCGCCTGTTTTTTCACAACTTGCTGTTGAGTCTCTTCACCAGGAAACACTGCAGCGAACCGGGCACACCATATTACCGGTCCGGCAAACGGATGGTGTATTCGATTTTGGAGAAGTTACAGTAACGGGTCCCGTGGGGCTGGCCGTTAATGCGCACGACAGGGCCGATCGAACACCCAATGTTTATGCGGTGCACTCTCTCAAACTGGTTCATGAAGCTGATACTCTGTTCCATTCAGAAGCTGATTACTTTTCATTCAGGGATGCGCGACATATGTTTTTGGATCGCTCCTATCCCATACTTGCTCAAACCAGGAGAGGTTTTCAAAGACTCTACAAAGTTCAGGGTAATCAGCTCCCCTTCTATCGCAAAAAAATAAACCAGGGTGTATTAAACTGGAGCGAAGGGAGTTACCCGGTTACAATTATTGCTAAAGATATATATGGTAATGAATCCAAAGCATCGCTGGTTATAAATGTAGAGGGCGCTGCATCTGCAGGTGAGATTAGTTATGTACCCGCCTACCCTGTTTTTGAAAACAGATCCGCGTTTACGTTTCGCAGATGGACAGAGAATGAGATCCCGATCTCACATTCCCTTCTTGCATCGGCATCCTCTGATCTTTCTCTCTTTCCCAACAGAGAGATCCCTGTCTATTCCACCTTCAACAACTATACCACTATAAGAAATCTGAAACCGAACAGGCCTGAACTGCTCTCAACACCGGATCAAAAGCTGTGGATACAGTTTCCGAACTCTGCGATTTACGACACACTCAACATTAAAATGAGTGTAACCGTACAGCACAACCAGATAGACATTGCATTCAATCCAAACCGGTTGCCCCTTGGGAGTTCTGCACGCTTTAATTACATCCTGCCGGATGAGTTCAACGACAAAGACCGCCTGGCACTCTTTTCAGTTGATCACTTTCGTAACAGGGAAAACTACATAGGATCTGATATCTCTGATGGAATTCTCAGAGCAACGATTAATGAAATCAGCGACCTCCGAATTAAAGAGGACAGGATTGCCCCCTGGGTGGGAACACCGAAAATTGAGAAGAATCTGGGCGGTATCCACGTATTAATACTTCCGGCTGTAGATCAAATGACAAAAATTGACTACAGAAGATCGACGATTACCGTGAATGGTAAAAAAGGGATTGTTGAGTATGATCCTGAAAAAGATTTTTTAATCTATTATAATCCTGATTTTAAACCGGCTGCCGAGAATACAGTGGAATACGTGGTTTATGATGGCGCCGGCAACAGCACATCCAGAACAGTAAATGTGCCGTACAGACGTTAAATTTTTACGCTAAGATATCAGATATACGCAATACAGCTGATCTCAACTTTGACATTTTTTGGAAGAGTTTTTACAGCAACCGTTTCACGAGCCGGGGGATTTTCAGGAAAGAAGCTTCCATATATCTTATTCACAACTGCGAAATCGTCCATATCATGCAGGAATATTGAACATTTCAGTACCTTGCCGAAGGTTGTTCCTGCCTCTTTCAATACTTCACCCAGATTAGTCATTACCTGCTCTGCCTGCTGTTCAACTCCGCCATCTATCACGGTCATACTCACAGGGTTAAGCGCAATTTGTCCGGAGCAGTAGACAATTCCATTGTGAATAACCGCCTGGCTGTAGGGGCCTATGGCGGCCGGTGCTTTTTTTGTTGCAACAATTTTGTGGTTCATCATAGAAATTCTTTTTAGGAAACATTAATTCTCATTCAGCAGTAATATAAAAGTTATTCGTAATTAAAAAGCGCTCCATCAACATTTTAGTTCTCAAGCAATAATTGCAGAAAGCGCTATATATGGTTACTTTTAAAAGATGACAAAAAACAATCACCAACTGATATTCCTACTCAAATGAAAAGTATTAAACCATTTCTGTATATCTTTGCACTTGTTGGATTTCTTTGGGCGTGTGAGACAACCGACCCATTGGTAAATGATGTACAAATATTTCTGGTAACCGGTGAGTTTGACCAAGCTCTGGAAGTTGTAGAATCCGCAATTGAAGAAGACGAAAACAACCACATTGCACACTACTACAAGGGAGTTATTTTAACATCTCAAGCTGAGAGTTTTGAAGATCCCCGCGATAGAAAGCCTTATTACGAGCGGGCCCGATCGTCATTCGATACGGCAAAAAATCTAATGACTCAACTTGAAGAGACACCCGATGAATTGCAGGAACTTGAAGATGCTGTTACATTTTATTGGGCTGAAGAATTTAACTTCGGCGTTAATATTCTAAATGATGACAGCCTCCGTGCTGCAACACCGGATCCCAATTTTGCCGCAATTGCTCATTTTGAAAATGCAGCCACTATTCAGCCCGACAGTGCTCTCTCCTATCAGGTTATGTCTTCAGCATATTTCAATGAAGATGAAATTGATAAGGCTGTAAGCACCTACGAAACAGCCATGGATCTGCTAGTAACTCCTGAACAGGAAGATTATGAGTACATGATTAGTATTTTGTTGGTTCAGCAAAACTTTGACAGAGCTATTGAATACTCAGATGAAGCCCGAGCTGCATTTCCGGGTGAAACCATCTTTGTACAGCTTTTAGCGGATGCCTACCTACAGTCGGGAAATCAGGACAAGGCCATTGAGCTTGTTGAAGGCCTTATTGCAGATGACCCGGATAATCCACAATACCGACGCGTATTGGGTACCCAGATTTACCAAACGGTAGGAACTCTCTCCGATCAGGTAAGTGATCTGTATGAAGAGGCTTTCGAACTGCGAAGAAGTTTAAGAAACCTTCAGGGCGCTGAGCTAGAGCGTGCAGAACAACAATTAGAAGAGATACAGTCGAAAATTGATTCCACTGAAGATGAAATGGATGAACTTACTCAAATCTCTATTCGGGAAATGAGCCGTGTTGTTGAGCTTGAGCCGGAAAGTGAATCCGCCAACTTTATTCTCGGTATCATCTATCAGAATCGTGCAGCCAGCCTTTTCGAAAGAAGAAATAATACCGAAGACAATTTGGAAGCTCAGAATCTTGATGAAAGAGCCAGGGAAAACCTGCATGAAGCTCTCGTTTATTACGAAAAAGCAGCCGAAATTAACCCCGACAATCCCGAAAACTGGCAATCTCTCTTCCAGGTTTATACCACCCTTGGAATGGAAGAAGAAGCCATGGAAGCCATGGAAAGAGCCGGACTAAACGACTAAAAAAGAATTACATGATCAATTTAAAAACCCGAAAGGCGCTCCTGATGTTTATCTGGACTGCCTTCGGGGTTTTTTTTACCCTCTCCTGTTCACAATTTAATCAAACCAGTTCTGACAACGGATCTGAGTTTAGCATTGAGAGTTCTCTTGAGAAACTTGAACAGATTAACTCCCAATTAAGTGACGAACCCAACAACAGAGATCTTCAGCTTGAGAAAGCGGAATTACTTTACACTATTTCTGTTGCAACACCTGCCCCGGCACAAAGAAAACCCTACTACCAAAATCTGCGCGACCTGGCAGAATCACAAAAACAGACTGATCAAGAAGTTCATCCGGAACTGAAAAACATACTAACCAAAGCCTGGAGCTCTGAGCAGGGTGATGGCATCCGTTTGTTGCAGCAAGATCGCTCAGAATATCTGGATCAGCAGTTTGAAACCATCGCGGCTCATTTTGAAAATGCTATTGCGATTAATCCCGACAGCCTGGTTGCCTACAACCTTTTGGCTAATACGTTTTATCGGCACGGAGATCTTAACGACGCTATAACCACCCTCGAAACAGCATCAGAGAAAAGTGGCGATGTAAATCCTGATATCGGGGAAAAACTTGCCTATCTCTACCTGGAATCGGGTAATATTGAAAAGTCGATTCAACTCTACAGGGATCTGAAACAGCAGAATCCTCAGAGTCCCCACATTCGTCATGGCCTTGCTAATGCATATATTCTAAATCAACAACATGAAGAGGCTGTAGAGATACTCCGTTCATTAAGTGATGATTACCCAACTCGATTTGAATATCAGGAGGCGCTTGCCACTGAGCTCTATTTTCTTATGAGTAAAAAGGCAGAATCAGCTTCTCAGCCAAACCAAGAAGAACAGATTTCCGCTTCAGACATTGAAACTCTGATAGAAATAGTAAATGAAGTAGATGAGCTTTTTGAAACGCTCAGGGAGAGTCTGCCTTTTACTGAAGAGCAGCTGGTTCGTAGCGGAGCATTTTATCACAACACCTCTGCTAAACTGTCGAACATAAAATCCATTGCCGGACAAGATTCTCAAAATGAACTGGAAAATATGCGGGTCGAAATGCTGGAAAAAGCATTGCCGCTATGGGAGAAACTTACTGAGAATCATCCCGGAAATATCGATTATATCAGGAATCTTCACGACATCTACGTTAAATTAGGAAGAGATGAAGATGCTGAAAACCTACAAAGATCATTTAATCTCTAATCTTGTATGAAATTCAATACAAAGGCTATTCATGCGGGCCAAAAGCCCGAAGAGACTTCTGGGGCAGTAATGCCTCCGGTTTTTCACACCTCTACATATGCCCAGGAGGCTCCCAACATACATAAAGGGTACGATTATGCGCGCGTTGGCAATCCCACGCGCACAGCCCTTGAAAAATTGATTGCAGGGCTTGAAAATGCCGATGGTTGTGCATGCTTTTCAAGCGGAGTGGGTGCAATTGATGCCATCATGAAAACCCTGAAGCCGGGGGATCACGTGATCTCTACCAATGATCTTTATGGCGGCAGCTACCGGTTATTTACAAAGGTTTTTGAACCCTATGGCATTGAGTTCTCTTTTGTTGACATGACCGATATCAATCAGGTTAAAAGCGCTCTAAAAAAGAGCACAAAACTTATCTGGATTGAAACACCGACCAACCCTCTTTTGAGGATTATTGACATAAAAGCAGTTTCTGAGTTAGCAAAAGAGAGTGGAGCTATCAGTATTGTCGACAATACGTTCGCATCGCCCTATCTGCAGCAACCTCTTGAATTAGGGGCCGATGCCGTGATGCACTCTACTACAAAATACCTGGGAGGTCATTCTGATGCCATTGGCGGTGCTGTAGCAACATCCGATTCAGAACTTATGGAAAAGATCCGATTCCAGGTAAAAACTACCGGAGCCGTACCCGGCCCCATGGACTGCTACCTGATTTTGAGGGGAATTAAAACACTGCATGTACGGGTAGAACGGTCTGTCGAGAATACAAAAAAGATCGTAAACTTTTTATCTTCTCACCCGGAAGTAGATACACTGTTTTATCCCGGCCTTGAATCTCATCCTCAGCATGAGCTGGCCGGCCGGCAAATGAAAGACTATGGAGCCATGGTATCATTCAGCCTCAAAGACAATTCCATAGAAGCTGCTTCGGCATTTATGAGCAGAACAAAGATCTTTACGTTGGCTGAAAGCCTTGGCGGTGTCGAATCGTTAATTAGCCATCCGGCATCCATGACGCATGGTTCCATTCCCAAAGAAGTACGGGAATCAGCAGGTTTAAAAGATTCACTTATAAGACTTTCGGTCGGCATAGAAGATGTTAGTGATCTTATTGAAGACCTTGAACAAGCATTTTAATTTAACTATCCATCATCATGAAAAACGTTGTAATTGTAGCTGCCAAACGAACTCCGCTGGGTTCATTTGGTGGTAGTCTATCCTCATTCACAGCACCGGAACTGGGTTCTTCAGTAATTTACGATTTGGTTAAATCAACGGGAATAAAGCCTGATGACGTTGAAGAGGTTATTTTCGGGAATGTATTAACTGCCGGCATTGGCCAGGCGCCTACACGGCAGGCTGTGCTGAAAGCCGGTCTATCTGAAAAAACGCCATCTACCACGGTGAATAAAGTATGTGCATCGGGCACCAAAGCCATCATGATAGCAGCTGATCAGATTGCTCTTGGGCATAACGATATTATGATTGCCGGTGGAATGGAGAGCATGAGTAATGTACCCTACTATCTGCCCAAACAACGTTTCGGGTCTAAATTAGGCCATGTCCAGGCTGAAGATGGTATCATTAAAGATGGTCTTTGGGATGTTTACAATGATTACCATATGGGTAATGCAGGTGAACTTTGTGCGAAAGAGTGCAACATCAGCCGCGAGCAGCAGGATGAATTTGCAATTACTTCTTACAAAAGAGCCATAGAAGCACATGAAAAAGGCTACTTTAAGAATGAAATCATCACCATGAAAGTGAAAGACCGTAAGGGTAATGTAACTGAAGTAACCATGGATGAAGAACTGGAACGCGTTAATTTTGATAAAATCCCACAGCTGCGTCCCGTTTTTGATAAAGAAGGTACAATAACCGCTGCCAATGCAAGCAGTATAAATGACGGAGCTGCAGGAGTAATGTTGATGAGCGAAGAGAAAGCAAGTGAGCTTGGACTGAAACCTCTTGCAAGAATTCTGAGCCATGGCAGCGCAGCAAAGGCTCCCGAATGGTTTACAACGGCACCCTCCGATGCAATTCCCATAGCTCTTAAAAGAGCCGGACTGTCTAAAAATGAGATCGATCTCTTTGAGATTAATGAAGCTTTTTCAGTGGTTTCGCTGGCCAATAATCAAATTCTTGAACTGGATCCATTAAGAGTAAACATCCATGGTGGCGCTGTAAGTATTGGTCACCCAATTGGCTGCTCAGGGGCACGAATTGTAGTTACACTTATTCATGCTCTGAACAGAACCGGCGGTAAATATGGATGTGCCGGTATTTGCAATGGCGGTGGCGGTGCTTCTGCTCTCGTTTTAGAAATGTTATAAAGGTACAGATATCCAAAATCCGGGAAATGTTGATCTTGCTTTTTTTGGATTACAGATGTATACTCTGTTATGTTTATAACTTTTAACAAATTGAACGTCTTTTAAAGATTCAATTCTACAAGTTATTTACAAATAAAACTGTATAGCTCTAACGCATACACAAAATTAGTTTCGCCGCCTATTAAACATTGCTACCAGACCTTTTTTTTTGTCACAAATATCATTTTTGAGAGTCCTTTTTCGTAACCGGTACATATATCGGAACAAAACGGATTTAAAACAATAAGCTAAGGTTTAAAAATAATCGTATCCGCTGATAATCTAAAAATTCAGGGTGCGTTCTAACTGTATCCAGTAGCAAACAGGCATTATCATTATGAAAAAAGTATTTCCATTTCTGCTTCTATCAATTGCACTTCTCTTCTCTGCAAATAAGGTAAACGCACAGGTAGGTATAACTGCCGTACCATTTCTTCAAATAGAACCCGACTCTCGCGGAGCCGCTATGGGAAATACCGGAGTTGCCATTGCCGATAATGCATCTGCAATATTTTGGAACCCGGCAGGCCTGGCATTTCAAAAACAAAACCAGGTAAGCATTACCCACGCAAACTGGCTGCCGGCCTTTAATGCTGATCTGTTCTACGACTACCTGGTAGGCACCTACTATATCGACGGAATTGGCATGATAGGCGGCCACATCACATTTTTGAATCTTGGCGAACAGACCCGAACCGATGAAACCGGTCTCGAACTTGGACGCTTTAACAGTTATGAAATTACAGCCGGTCTCTCTTACGGATTTCAGATTTCAGAAAATTTTGCAGTCGGTACAGGTCTGCGATATATCTATAGTTCACTTGCGGATGGAAGCGTAAGCGGTCAGCAAATTAATCCCGGCTCAAGTGTTGGCCTGGATCTCGCCGCTCTTTACAAAAGTGATACGTTTACGGTTGCCGATCGACAGGCATCCATCAATGCAGGTATCAACCTTTCCAATATTGGCCCGGGTATTCAGTACACAGATAATGCACAGAAAGACCCTCTTCCCACTGTTCTGAGAGCCGGCTGGGCTTACACCATGGATCTGGATGAAATGGGCATGAATACCATTACCTTTTCCAACGATATCTCAAAAATCATGGCCCGAAACAATCGTGTCCAAAATGAAGATGGGGAGGAAACATTTGAGCCCATGGGTGTAATGAAAGCACTATTCAACTCTTGGGGAACCCTTGAGCATAATAACAGTGGAGAAATGGTATCACTGAACCTTGCCCAGCAGCTCATGTTTGGTTTTGGTGCCGAATACTGGTACAACAACCTTTTTGCGCTCAGAGCCGGTTACTACTATGAAAATCCTGACAATGGTGACCGCCAATTTCTAACCCTTGGTGCAGGGCTCCGGTATAATATTTTTGGGTTCGATTTCAGTTACCTCTATACACTCGAAGATGATCACCCGCTGGCAAACACTATCCGACTTAGCGTACTTGTGAACTTCAGATAAACAGATCATGTGAATGATTATTAAAGGCTTTTCAAGCAGTGGTATGTATATTATATCACTGCTTTTTTTATTTTTAATCTTCAATGAGAGCTCGTTTGCCGGGCAGGCATTACCACTGAATGTTCAACAAAACTCACAGCCGGGCCAGCCGGTTGAAGGCACCTTGAATATCATCGCCATCATGGTTGAGTTTCAGCCCGATGACAATCGTTTTACCTCCGGTAACGGCACATTTTCACCGGGCAGCATTCCATACCTCGAAAACCCCGGAACTCCTGTTGATGCCCTCCCCCACGATCGCGGATACTTTGAAGCTCATCTTGAGTTTGCCAAAAACTATTTTGAACGAATGTCGGGCAATCTGCTTGAGATCAATTACCAGGTGCTGCCTGATGTGTATCGCTTACCAAACCCAATGGAAACCTACTCCCCTATTGGTGAAAGCCCGGCGTTAAATCCACTGGCTGAGCTGGCTAAAGATGCCTGGGAAATGGTTCAGCAGAGTGGCGGCCTCAATATTAACCTGAATACGTTCCAAAATACAGCCTTTATTATATTCCATGCAGGCATTGGCCGCGACATTGAACTTACCGGCACTACATTAGACCGCACCCCGCAAGACATTCCATCTGTATACCTGAGCCGTGATGCTATTGCGAGGCTTCTGGATGACCCAACCTTCAGCGGCTTCCCGATCGATAACGGCAATGTACTGGTCAATAACACCCTGATTCTTCCACGCACTCTCTCCCGCTCCGGAGAGGACGTAACCGGCGCCCAATTTGTACTTCCACTTTCTATCAACGGAATGGTAACTGCCCAAATCGGAAGTCATCTCGGCCTTCCCGATCTTTTTAATACGGAAACCGGTGAGTCCGGTATCGGACGTTTTGGGCTCATGGATGGAGCCGGAATATTTGCTTATAACGGCCTCTTCCCTCCTGAACTTTCTGCATGGGAGAAAAAGTGGCTGGGTTGGAGTGAGCCGTTTTTGGTGAATCCCGACCGGCAGCCGCCGGTGAACCTGGCAGCGGCAAGCCTCAGGCAGAACAACAGTGTTGCCCGTGTTTCGATTTCCAATGACGAATATTTTTTAATCGAGAACCGGCATCGTGATCCGGATGGATCCGGCGTAACCCTCACCATTCGCAGGCCGGATGGAACATTTACCGAACAGACTTTCACAAACAGTGATATTGCATTCACACAACAGGAAACCGGGTTTGACCGGCTTTTGGAGCCGGGAGTCATCACCAATGTGAGCAATTACGATTTTGCACTGCCCGGCGGCCTCGACACCGGTGCTGACCGGACGGCAGGCACAGAGGACGACCGGGAACTGAACGGCGGTATCCTGATCTGGCATATTGATGAATCGGTAATCCGGCAAAAACTCGGCAATGAGGGCATCAACAGCAATCCAAACAGGCGTGCTGTAAACCTGCAGGAAGCTGACGGCGCCCGGGATATCGGCCGTCCCGTTTCGCTGGGATTTTTTACCAACGAAATAAACGGCTCTCCCTTTGATTTCTGGTGGAGTAACAACAACGCTACTGTAATCACCCAAACAGGCAATATCACTCTTTATCAAAACAGATTTGGCCCCGACACCACTCCTGATAACAGCAGCAATTCCGGTGCACCCTCCTACTTTGAACTTTTCGATTTTTCAGATAACCTGCCCACGGCTTCTTTCAGAATCCGTCCTGTGAATCCATTTTCAGATCTATATGAACTGATGGATTCCCGTTCTGATATCTCCGTGGAGACCTTTACTCAGAACAGTGATAGCTACTGGAAACGTTTCCCCCTCTCACTCATTCCCATTCAGTACAATGGGCAGGTATCGGTTCTGATTCCGGGACGAAATGGCCTGCAGCTGTATGACCCATTTGAACAGGACCTTTTTGAACAGTCATATTTAACTTCGTCACTTCAACAACCTGTAGCTAATGGTGATAATGGCCTATTTACTGCTGCCCCAAATCCACTCTTGTCGGGCAGCCCAATGGACGTGGAACTGTTTAATACCGCAGGTAACTCTTTTAACCCGATGGGTAGTTTTTCTGCAGATGCTAACAGAGGGTTTCTGAGTATGCCTGAGTCTGGCTTGATTGATATGGATGGAACACCCTTTCGTTATGAAATTGATACGGGCACACTAATCGAATCTGAAAACGGCACTATTTTTCGCTCTGAAAAGATCGGAACCTACCGGTCGCTGATCCGCGACAGAACACTGGAGTTGATATTTCCCGGAGGGACCGCTTCGCACTCTATTTTGGATGATGGGGCTTTTAAGCGGATGCATACCGGCATCATCAATAAAGAGAACGATGAGATAATTTTCTACCTTCTGCTCGATGGCAAGCTTTCAATTTTCACGTCAGAATCAGGATATGAAAATGAGATCATTCTCGCAGAGTCCGGGTTTATCGATTGGCCTGCAATTGTTGATTTTAATGGGGATGGAAATCCTGATTTTCTCTTTGTTGATCA
>REDT01000020.1 GCA_007693295.1 Balneolaceae bacterium | reverse complement strand
CCCCGTAAAATCACGAAATAGAATCGGAGGTTTCACGACGGAGTGTTGAATAGGTAATCGGATTGGTGTTTCAGGCAATGCAGCAGGATTTAAAAAAGAATCCTGATTCGAGGAGAGTATTATCATGGGCTCTCTAACCCATAATCTTTATTAACTATAAATAAAAAAGGCTTTGACCGAATCAATCATCAGTCAAAGCCTTTAAAAGCGTGTTGTTATAAGAAGATAAATTTAATTAATCTTCATCAGGTGCTTCATACCCTGTCATAACTGCATGAGCAATTACATAGATCTCACCAGATACTCCGGTTACTTCATAAACGACTTCTGTTGCGCTGGAAGAGATTACATCACCATTGTTGGGATACTGGCCGGGAGCTGCTCCTGAAGACGGCATTTTTGTACTTCCCACGTACAGATGTGTTTCAGATTTACCGTCTTTCTGGTTGAAAGAAGTTCCATCAGCCGCAGTGAATGTTACCGTGACTGTAGAACCTTCATATACAACTTCAACGTTGCCTGAGAACTGTCCTTTGCTCAGATTACATTGTGCTGCTCCTGCATAGAGGTCGAAGTTATAAGTTCCTTCTCCAAGCTTGCCGTTTGTCCAGCCCCATCGGGTATCTGAAATTTCTTCGTCATCCGGGAAGCAGTGTGCAAATGGATCTTGAGAAACACCACCATCAGTTGAACCGGCTACACCATCAAAGTCAGGACCTTCTGATCCGCCGTATGCAAAAGCAGTTTCATCACATGGAACAATCACTGTTTGAGTGTTTTCATCGGTTCCGATTACGCACATGGTTTTACTGCCGCCGTCTGATGATGTACCGTTCATCAGGCCGCTGAACGCTGCAGTTTTGGCTGTACTTCTTCCCTGAACCGCATCGATAATGAACTGAACCTTGTCTTTGCTAAAGTTTGGCTGCCCGTTTTCGCGCATATAAGATGGCAGTTCATTCACCGGCATGTTCATGTCAAATTTCTGGAAAGGAAGCAGTTCCCAAACAGCAATCTGTATTTCTCGCCAGGTAATTCCGGGATCAGCTTTTTGAAGGGCACTTTTCATGCCAAACAAGCGGTTTACTGATTCAAAATGTTTGTCACCTGCTGTTGAGTAGACGCCAACTCCGTCATATATGGCATTTCCTCTAGAAATAGGATCTTTCCATGCAATGCAGTACCCATCTCTGGTTCCGTTGGAAATCAGCGTGTTCCACTCGACATTCTCAAGCGTAAGTGAAAAGTTGCTGGTTGTGCCACTGTTTACAGTTACAGATGCTTTTTCAGCTCCCTGTATTAGTGTTACATTAGGAACTGCGTCGAGCGACTCTTCAAGTCCCTTCTCAGAAATCACATCGCAAGCTGCGAATGTCAGTGCTGATACAATAATTATAGTTATAAATGTTAGTATACCCCTGGATATCATAATAATCTCCCGTAAAAGTTTAGTTGTTTTGTTTTTTCTTGTGAATTTTATACTTCCTAAAGCCAGCTTGTTAAAGCTACCGTCATAAATGATACATAATGGGAGTGGATACAAAAATTATATGTCTCTAATACAGTTGGGTTTTACAAGTAATTCAATTGTAATCCTCTAATAAATAGATAGCTATTAAGAAAAGATGCTGCCAATATGGAAGAATTTTGAAGCAATTTTTCGCTTTATTTTTCGTGTTCTTCTCTTGCTTTTAGAAATTATACCGGGCCGGATCATGATTCGCTTATCCACGCAATAGACCATTTTGCCCGATAAAGCCGCAATTTCACGGGCCTGCCTGTAGGAGCTTTCTATGAATATTTTCGTGCGATCAAATTTGATGTACGCCTCAGCCTTGTAGCGCCCGTAGTTATTCAGCTTCCTCCTGGTTTCCTGGTCAGGTAAATTCTGCATGATTAAATGGTTATACTGAATGCCATGTTCCAAAAGCCAGTTTTCAGTATGTGATCTGTACTTCTCAAGCCGGTTGGTTACAAGGTACCCAATCTTTTTCCTGCACCTCAGAAGCGGCTTTGCATTCTCCAGAAACCGAATATAATTTTCGCCATCGTCATTTTCATCCGGAGTTGGGTCTGCACATAGCACACCATCAATATCCACGCATGCATGTTCCAAATACTGATGATTCATGATATTCCATTCAAAAACTCTGGGAACGGGGCATTGTTCAAAATAGATATCTGATTCCGCTACAGACGACGGGTTCATGTATACTGCCGCTGTTGTGAATCGGGTATCAGACAGAGAGCTTTGCAATTTACTCATCGCCCTCTTCATAGCTTTGCCGGTGTGAAGGCTGTCATCTACAACCAGCGCATGTTTAAAAGTGTCTGAGTGTTTTCCAATGCCATTCAATCTGTCGCCCGAAGAGATGGTTTTTCCTTCCAAAAATCTATTCAGGTCTGTAACTGGCAGGTGAAGGTGAATGGCAAGAATATTCGCAGCCATAAGTCCGCTTCGGGGAATACCGATGATGAGGTCGACATCCGCCGGCACTTTGTGCAGATTTTTGACTATGGTTCGGTGTAAATCTTCAAATGTTCGAAATTGCATATCTGATGAAACGTATTAGTTTGTGCTGTAACCCGTATTTTTTTAAAATCCCGTTATTTAATAGCCTGTTTCAATTTAAAAAATAAAGGGCCAGGAAACGGTTAAGTTGTCTTGGCCCAAAATTAAAATGGCTAAAGGGATGCAGCCCGGTTTTAGAACAGAGTGGGTATGCGTATGATTACGATTACCTTACTCCACAACGGTGATAACCGTCTGTACATCAGCAGGTGTTTCTGCGATCACAACAAAGCGTGATCCTTCTGAGGCTGTAAAATCACGATAACCCGCCTCGACTACACTCACTATGTAGTCAACTTTTTCACGGGTGAACGTCGGCTCACCGTTACTGTGCATTCTGGAAGGTAAATCGGTTACTTCAATGGTGTCGAGGTCAAATGCCGGATTGCCTCTCATCACCCAGATCGCAACCTGGACGTCCCGGAAGGTAATCTCAGGGTCATCCTGTTTCAGCTGGTCCATAATATTAAAGAGGTAATTGATCGGTTTCCATTTGGTAACATTATATGTGGAGTAGAGCTGAATGTTCTCATATACTCCGCCATCAGAGTCGATCGGTTTTTTCCAGTCGATGCACCACCCTTCCCCGGGTCCGTTTTCAATCACTCCATTTGGGTTTATTTCGGTGAAATCTATATTGAAGTACGTTGACTGACCCTTATTTACAGTGATTGTGGCATTATCGGCACCATTAATACGTGTCACCTCCTCTACGGGGTCGAGGGAATCGTCAAGATTGGATTCCGTTGTTAAATTCTTACAGGATGTTGCCGTAAT
>REDT01000116.1 GCA_007693295.1 Balneolaceae bacterium | reverse complement strand
CAGTTCGCGGCCATTGTTGATGAGAAGGATGCGGTCGGCGATACGCTCGACGAGTTGCATCTGATGAGCGCTTAGCAGAATGGTCATGCCGCTTTCGCGCAGCTCACGGATGCAGTCGGAGATTCGTTCCTGGTTGATGGGGTCGAAGCCGGAGAAGGGCTCATCCAGCACGACGAAATCGGGCTCATGAAGGATAGAGGCTATAAACTGCACTTTCTGCTGATTCCCTTTTGATAGTGTGGATATTTTATCGGCCTGCCGGTCTAAAATGCCGAAACGGTCCAGCCATTCGGATGCTTTCTTCTCTGCTTCTGCGGGATCACTACCCCTGAGGGTTGAAAGATAGATCAGGGTTTTCATGATGGGGGCATCCTGGTACAGACCTCGTTCTTCCGGCAGATATCCAAGTTTTGACCGGTCCACTTTACCCCCTTTCATGATTGAGGGATCAAACGTGATAGATCCGCTGTCAGGTTCCATAATCTGCATGATCATCCGGACACCGGTGGTTTTACCGGCACCATTCGGACCCAGGAGAGCAAAGATCTCCCCCTTCCTGATTTCGAATGAAAGTTCATCAACAGCTCTCACTTTGGCGAACTTTTTCACAACATTTTCAAATTGAAGCATAATTTGAATAGATGATTTTTTGTTCCTGATACAACGATTTCTATTTCAGTGACGTAACCAATTGATTTGTTTGGTTGAAAGTTAGCAAAAGCGATCTCATTTACAATAGGCTGCCACGATTTTAATGCTGAAAAGTTTCAATCTTTTGGTAGCGCGGTTTTCTCAGGAATCGCACATAAATGGAAACCATCACATTAAAAAATCATCTCTCATTTTACGTAAGAAACCCTGGTTCCGCTCCATTTTTCGTAAAATGTTCGATTCTTGCTGTTTGTAAAGATCCATATTACAAAAAGTGCTGCCATCGCCATCGACAACCCATTACCCAGGTAATACCAGGCGGGCAGTTCTTTTCCCATATTCATGTAGTAGAAACCCCAATGGATACAGGTATGAGCAATCTCCCAGGGGAGAAATTTAATGGCATTCCGAATGGCCAGACAGTAAAAAGGAGCCTTTCCGAAATCAGTTGAAACAACCTTCAGATTTAAAAACCGTTTACCGGGCGTGCTCTGTTTGGCGCTGTTTTCAAATAGAATAAAGTAGAAAACAACAGGAAGAGTCAGAGTCAAAAAACCAATCAGCTGAGCTTGAATTGGATGGGATATTTTTTCAAAATGGGAATATATTTCATTGAAGCGGACATTGATCAAGAAAAGAAGTACTCCATATAGCGCTATGAAGATATAATCGATTAAAAAAGCCAGGATACGCCTGAATTGTGAAAAGGTAGTCGATTTCATGTGAAATTAAATAATTTGAATAGTGTCAGAATACAGCTTTAAATGAAGCAGTTAAATCTCTGCTATGTTAAAACAAAAAATCCCATGCAGAAAGCCAAACCTATAAAACAAGAACTTCACTCTGTTGCTGATCCGGATATTGCAGCACATTCCGGGCGTTTCTTTAAAACCGGGCCGGGTGAATATGGAGAAGGGGATAAATTTCTCGGTATACGGGTTCCGGTAGTAAGAAAAATCGGCAGGAAGTATCAGCAACTCCCCTTGAATGAAATAGAGCATCTCATACGATCGCCTTATCACGAAGAGAGACTGCTGGCACTGTTCATACTCACATACAAATTCCCCAAATCGGATGAACAGGAACAAGAACAGATTTATAATTTCTACCTGGCCCACATCCGGTATGTCAATAATTGGGATTTGGTTGACAGTTCAGCGCCAAAGATTATTGGAGCCTGGCTGATGGATAGACCGAAAGAACTTCTCTACAAACTGGCCACATCGGATAATTTATGGGAACGCAGAATATCCATCCTTGCAACCTTCCATTTTATTAAAAACGGGCAATTTGAAGATACTTTGAAAATTGCCGACCTGCTTCTTGAAGATGATCATGATTTGATCCATAAAGCAGTCGGCTGGATGCTGCGTGAAATCGGAAACAGAGATCCGAATCAATTGACAGATTTTTTGGAATCCCGTCACGAAAAAATGCCTCGCACCATGCTGCGGTATGCCATCGAGAAACTCCCTGAAAAAATAAGGACCGGTTACCTGAAGAGGTAAATCAACTTTCGGGTTGCCGGACTTTAACGAACCGGTTATCGCTGCACATTAACCGTCCAAAACACTATGTCTCCATTCAGATAATAGAGCCCCAGTTTTTGAAACCACAAAAAATCAGATGCGTATTTGAGTATGTAACCCTGAACTAAATCCCAAATACGATGTTAATGAAAAACATAATCTTAACAACATGCCTATTGGTCTTGACAAGCAGTGCAGCATTTTCGCTGCAGGCTTCGCAGATGAGTACCGACGGTGAGACACTGAAAACCGCACTGACCATAACTGAAGACAATTTCAGCTGTTTCCGGAGCCTGGAATGCCTCAAAAGAAATAACCCCTTTCCAAAAAGCGATCTGAGCAAGATAAGGCTGAACGATTTCAGATCGGAAGGCTATACGATTGAAGGCTCATCCAAAAATGAATCGCTCCACGCGGAGTACAACTACAGAGGAGACCTTGTAAAAGCCACCGTCATTCAGCGCAACATTCCACTCCCCAAAGCCATTAACGACATATTAGCCTCGGGTGAGCTTGAATCCTGGACTATGATCGGAAATGAGCTGGTTATCCGAAACTTCGACAGGAGCACCATGCAGTACAAAGTGATACTACTGAGAGATGATGATATAAGAGTGGAATACTTTAACAAACATGGAGAGTTTCAAAACCGAATGCTATGAGAAGCTCCGGTTTTAAATCTTAAAAGGGTGGATGTCGATAATTGACTTCCGCCCTTTTTTTTATGGTTTTATTTAGATTATTTGGTTATGTCCCGTGGGGACATCTGATCGGTAACTATAGCACTGCGAACTATCCAGATCTGCGTTCCGTCAGGAACGCTTGGTGAATTGAAGGTATCCGGACCGGCCAAGAAGTGGAGGATTAGGGGGTAAGGCAGTGTTGATGAAGTCAATTTCAGGTGATCTCTTCTTTAAGCCATCAAACGTTCCTGACGGAACGTGGCAAGGGCGGTTAGCTATCTTGAGTTACCGATCAATCGTCCCCAGGGGGACGGAATTTGAATCAAACACAACCTATACCAATGACCATGAACTGATTCCCGATGATATGTCCCGTAAACTAACCTCCGATCGAAGCAGGATTATAAACTCATGGCCCCTTTAAAAAGCTGAGACCTTCTTCTGGAGAGGTCAATCATCTTACCACACGTCAGCTCAATCCTGAATGTGGTTTTATCCACAAGCTTTATATTTTTGACGTGCGAAAGGTTCAC
>REDT01000212.1 GCA_007693295.1 Balneolaceae bacterium | reverse complement strand
ATTTGTTCTGCGGAGCTGAAGTGAACAGTCTCGGGAATTCACCGCCTTGATTTTTCCCCATTGGGATGCCTTTGGCATGGTACTTTTGCGCCGTAGGCATCCCGATGGGGTATCAAGACAAAAGTACAAAGTCACTCAGATTCATCAATCTGTCCTACGATTTAAAACTCTAAGTGACAATTTTCTGTAGTAATAGATTTTTATGATTCCGATCAAGATTCTTATCACATCAAAAAAAAAGAAAAGGTGTCCCAGCACGGAAGTCAGGATTGTTGATTGAAAACATGGCCGGACTAGCTTCCCGGCCTGTGCTATTTCAATTCTCCAAAATGCGCCGGTTTCTCGAAACAATTGCCTTGGAGCGCTCTTTTAGAAGTTGCGCTGAATCCATCAGCATGTTTTCATTAGATGGAAACGGAACTTCACGGCCTCCAACAATCCTGGCGCTGTCTTTCGACAAGGCCTCTTTATTTCCTGTAAATGACCCTGAAAGATGTTGAAATACAGCCTCAACCGAAATGTTCTCCGTTCGCACAAGCTGGTCGGTGGTTAAATCAAATATATCTAGCGATCCGCCCACGAATGCCGACTTTAACTGTTTGGCCTCGGTAACCTCTGCCGTTACGTTTACCAAATTGGGCACACGAATGTCGTTTCCAAGCGAATCTTTTTTAACATTTCCATTATTATCCATCTCATAGCGAAGCCCATCCTGAATTTCCTTCGATTCTGTATAGATTCGGCGCTCAATGGTCTCCGGTGAATAGGCTATGTCGGTTATGTTTAGAACCAGAAAATAGTCGTAGTCAATATTTGAATTCTCTTGCGTATCAAAACTGAGCCATCGAGTATTCAACTCCCTGAGCGTCACTTTTTTCAGTTCGGTATCAAAATATTCAGGTAAAACCATTCCGGAATTATTCTCTACCAGAAACAGAGCATGATTCAGACCCATTTGGTGAGTAATAGCCATTTTTTGATCCACATCCTGATAACCCGGAAATATTCGTGAAGCCCTGTCAAACTCATAATATGCCTGTCGGGCACTCACTTTGTCCCCTTTTTGCATAAAATCCAGACCGCGTTTGTAAGAGATTTCTGCAGCGGCCGATTTAGACTCAACAATATCCTGATCATAATTATAGAAAGTAAACTGGCTCCTGACCTGAGTTGGCAGCCTTCGAACCTTGTTTTGCCTGTAACTGAGCTGCTCATAAAGCTGGTAAATTTCAATCCAGCTTTCATCCCGGCCTTCCAATTCAAGATATTCAATTCTTTCGCGGTCAAACATGTTAGCAAGCTCATATGCCTCCTGAAGAACTCCCAGTTCTTTTGAGTTATTGGGCTTTTTCATCAGCTTCTCGGTCGATCGGTCGATTGCCCGATCATACTGACCTTTTTGCAGCATCCTCTGCGAGGAGGCGCAGGAGATAAGCATTACTGATATAAGGAGGATTACGCTAATGTTTTTCATATCTGTCACCAATTATTTAAAGTACCTGCACAGGTTAATGAAAACCGGATAAATATAGAACTTACCCTTATGAAACCCTTCTGGATTTTTTAGTTTCATTTGTTTTTTTTAACCGGTTCAGACTGTCAAAATATAGTTCCTTTTAAAATCAAGGCTTTAGTTTATTTATGTATTCATATCAATTAGTAAAGAGTAAGTAAGCACCCATATGTTTCAATATTTTTTTAATAGTTAAACATGAATTGATCTTTTTTTTCCGCGCTCAGCATCTTGTATATTTGATCTAAACATAAACCACTATGCAAGGCTCCGTTCAGCTATCCATTATTCTTACCACACACGCAGAGAAGGTTCACTTTGAATCGCTTCTAATAACCTTGTTACGTGTAACTCATCCCGGCATTGAATTGATTGTGATAAACGATGTGGCCGAAACGGAAACGGCAGAACAGATACATCGCTCACTTAAAGAAGCTTCGGGTGACCAGGTTTACCTGTTTGAGCATGAAAAAAAGATTGGAAGGGGAGCCTGTTTAAATGAGGGCCTTGTACAGGCTACCGGATCACTGGTTTGGACACCCCTTAGGGCTGAAAGGCTCAGTATTCCTTTAATGGTTGACTTTATTCGCCGGTTCAAATCTGATCCCACAGCATTTTGGACACTTGATTACTCCCTCCCCGGAGACTATCCAAGCTGGGTGACGTTTGCTGAAGATGGAAATCTGCCCGACGACAGCTGTCTTGTTTGGAATCGTAATATCATACATTCAGAACGCTTTTTCTTTAATCCGTTTTTAAATGAGCTGCATGGTGCTGAGTTGGCTTTAAGGCTCTATAAAGATCATGCCTGGCATCAAACCGATCCCTTCTTTGTTGTATCTGATCATCAATCCATTTTTGCAGATCAGAAAGACACAAGAGAAATCCTACATTCCATGCTCAGGCTTGATCTTAAGTCAGAAGAGAGAAAGCATCTGCTGAGCAGGCTAACTAAACCGGTTACCAATGGTGATGGGCATGAAGGTGAAGACCAGCTATTGATTGAAGCACGCCAATATTTAACAATTGGTGACGCCAACAGATCACTGGAACTGATCTCGAAGTATCTTAGAAAATATCCCGGACACCATGAGGCGAATCTGATTAAAATAACGTCGCTCGAAAAACTCCGCCGGCATGTGGAGGCAGCTGAGTTTAAACATCAGATTCAGAAACAGAAAGCAGAGCAGAGAATCGAACCAAAAATCGAGCCCGAAAAGCTGCCTGAGCCACCGCCGGAACCTCTTTTTATGGATAAAATAGATGAGAAGGAAGATGTGTGGGAAACTGCAGCTGAGCCTGAAATCTTTTTATCTGTTGTTATGCCCACTACAGGTGCAGGTAAACCACTTCTTGAATCTGCTTTAATTCGTTTAGAAGAGATTGCAGATGAAAAGATCACCGAGCTGATCGTAATTGATAATGCCAGTATCGACGATACCTTCGACTACCTGGAACAGTTGCGTTCAAATGGGTTTCTGAACCTTCAGGTAATTACCAATAAGGTAAACATGGGCTTTGGGGCTTCTGTTAACCAGGGGCTGAACCGGGCAAAGGGTAACTATATACTCGTGCTTCACAACGATACTTTGCTTGAAGATGGAAGCATTCAGGCTTTGATGGAAGCATTTGATAAGCAGGACGGTGTGATGCTAACGGCCCCTGTACTTGATCACGTTATTGATCCGGGCCAGCAAAAACTGGATGAGAATACAACAAAATATGTTGAGATAAGAAATGCTGAAAGCTGCTGTTTTATGGTTCCGAAAAGCCTGAAACTCCGGTTTGATGAGTCTTTCAGAATGTGCCATTTTGAAATGGAAGATTTTTGCCGGCAAATAGAAGAGGAAGGAGGCAAGATGCTCGCCGTGACGAATGCCAATGCCATTCATCACGAAGGCTCTACACTTCAGATGATGGGTATACAGATGGTGCCTGAATTAAAATGGGCCAATCGGAAACGATATCATAAAAAATGGGCTCCGGCGCCACAATATCAATTACCTAAACAGGGCACTCATCCAGATCGATTTATTAAACTTGGCGCCCCCGACGATCCCATGAATCCTGACCCGGAGTGGGTTGATGTGGTACAAAATTACCTTTCTGATGAAGTTAGAACGGAGATCCTGAGAACAAAATGGGACGAAGAGGATCTGATTACCATTGTATCTACCCTGCTTATAGCCGATGAGAGGGAGCTGCTTCGAACTCTCGAAGACCGGCTGAACAATCTGGCGCTTACACCGGCGCTCATCATCTTGTTTGTTCAGTACTACTTTAACAAGAATATCTATTCGCGATGCATGCACTATCTTGAAAAAGCAGGTAAATCTCACCCGGTTTTTGATCTCTACAGGTTGAAAATTCTGGTAGCTGATAAAGAGAACGAAAAAGCGGCTCCCCTGCTATCAAAGATGCTGGATAAATATCCTGCCAGCCCCGACCTGCTGCATTTGGCCGGTGATCTTTACAGGCAGAGTGGAGAGGATGATGAGGCGAAATCTTTCTATACGCTTGCCGGTCAACTCGATCCCTTCAGGTTTAAATTTGAAGAGTCTTTTTTTGAATTAAATCATTAAATGGGCTCTAACCCTTTAGCTCAACCAGACTAAGTAGATCGCGCAGATCTTTCACTTTCTTCAATTGGTTAGACTTTTCGTAGCTGTTAACCAGATTTCTGATGCAGCGTGCAAGGATCTCTAGCTCGTCGCCTTTTTGCAGATGTTCAGGACGTGGTTTTATTCCATTCTTTTTCAGGAAATAGTGACACTGATCGTAAGATACAATGGTACCCCCGTCGAAGGGATCAATTAATATCTCGCGGTTGTGCGTTTTAAACATCAACATAAAATGGATCGGCATATTAACCCCATAGAACGGCAGGTTCAGCCTTCTGGCGATAAATATCACGATAAGGCTCAGCATAATTGGCAGCCCCTTTCGACGATCAATTACCCTGTCGAGAAATGCGTTGTCAGGGTTGTGATAGTCTTTAGAATCTCCCCTGAACCGCAGCTCTCTGAATACATAGTTGAGCAGAATTTGCATCTTCTCCTTCATAGAGGGGGTATAAGCGATCTCCGGTCCAATCTGTTTTGCCAGCTGATCCAGCTTTCGTGAATACTCTTCCGTGCGAATGGTTGGGTTTCCAAAACGGGATAACAAAAATATGGCCTTTTCGAGCTGCCTGCTTTCATCTACTCCAACCTGAACAAGGTCTGAAAACTCCTCCATTAATGTACCAACAGTAATGTTGTAGATAATCTCATTAATGGTATCCCGCTCTATATCATGAACCGATTCACTCTTGAACTGATCCAGCAGAGGCACGGCGTGTTCCCCCAGCTCTTCGAATCTTCTCTTCACCTCAAGCTGAACCCGGGGATCGGGATCCTCAAGCAGGTAGATAAGCGATTCTATTTCATTTTTCGACGTCATAAAAAAACTGTTTTCAAAAACTAATGTCAGTTGCTTTTTTAGCACATTTACAGTGATGCAACATCATCAACAAAGATACACTTCTTTTAACAGAATGGTTAATGATCTGTTTTTCGTTCTTAAATCAATTCTCTTCGATCGTTTTGAATTTCGTATCTTCACAATCAAATATTCAACTAACATCCATTTATGAAAGTCGGCA
The DNA here is from genome assembly GCA_007693295.1 of Balneolaceae bacterium. Taxonomy (GTDB): domain Bacteria; phylum Bacteroidota; class Rhodothermia; order Balneolales; family Balneolaceae; genus Rhodohalobacter. The sequence goes on along the minus strand of REDT01000212.1, from coordinate 11,065 downwards.
TAACTTCAGAAACAAACCAACTCAAAAAAGTGATCGTTCATACCCCGGGCAGTGAAGTATCACTTGTAAATCCTAACATTAAGGAAGAGCTTCTGTTTGATGATATTATTTTTGAAAGCGATGCTAAGAAAGAGCACCTCGATATGCTCAACCTGTTTCGGGCGGCAATGCCTGAGGATGGAGAGGTTATTGAAATTCTCGATTTGGCCCGTTCCTGCTTCCAAAGTGAGGATGTGAGGGCCTGGTTTATTGAGCTGATGATCAAAGAGCTACCGTATGAAAACATTCATACCATAAAGCGTGATCTGATAAATCTTGATCCGGACAAGCTTCTAAAGTTTGTGATTGAGGGATCCATACCCCCCCACAGAAAGTTTAATATACATCCTGCTCCAAACCTTCTTTTTACGCGCGACCTCGCGGCTGTTACCGGAGAATGGGTGATTCTCTCAAGAGCTGCAAAAAAAGCACGTGCCAGGGAATTTCTTCTTATGGATATGATTGTAAAGCATCACCCTCTGTTTGACCAGGTGAGGAGTAATGTGATTAATATAAGCGGGAACCAGTCTATTGAAGGAGGAGACGTATTGGTAGCTTCTGAGAAGCTGGTTCTGATTGGCATGAGTGAACGAACCTCCTTTAGCGGATTAATGAATGTAGCCGAACAACTTTTACAGCATGGTGTAGAACATGTACTGGCTGTAGACATTCCAAAAAAACGCTCCTCTATGCATCTCGACACTATTTTTACATTTGCCGATGAGAACGAATGTGTAGTATTTCCACCGGCAATCGAAGAGCAGACCGATAATGTAGTACACCTGTTTGCCGGCAGTGATAGCGAACATGTGCAGTCGAGAAGATGCAGTTCACTTAAAAGCGCACTTGAAGAAGTTACCGGGAATTCTTTCACATTTATACAATGTGGAGGTAAAGAGCTCATAGACCAGTATCGTGAGCAGTGGACCGACGGGGCCAATGTTTTTGCCCTTGCTCCCGGTGTTATTGTAGGTTATGAACGAAATACCCGAACATTCGAAACACTTGCCGACCACGGATATAAACTCATGGATCAATATTCATTCATCGAACAATTCGCCGGCAACAAATTTGACCATACCAAAGAGGGCAAGATTGCCATTAGCTTTCAGGGGCATGAATTGTGCCGGGGCCGCGGTGGCGCTCGCTGCATGACATTGCCTGTGCTCAGATCAAAGAATTAAATACTGAACAAAAAGGTTTATTTGATGACGTTCATCATCTGTAAATGTATCATCAAAACTAATATCATTAATCTTGCCATTTCCCCAATCTAACATTCCGGACGAGGATCAAATTGTTCCGGTTCAACAACTCAAAAATAAACCCAGTGCCTGGACTATAACCAAGCATACGCTGCTTTTTGTGGCAACATTTATTTCCGTTACGCTGGTTGGAATATTTTGGGTGGGCCAGGATGCAAATGTAGATTCTTATCTGGAAATGTGGCCCCAGGGGGCTCTTTTTGCAGCCCTGCTGCTCGCCTTCCTGGCATTTCATGAGTTTGGGCACTACTTTGCGGCCGTATACCACAAAGTAAAAGTTTCCCTGCCATATTTTATTCCAATCCCGGTTGGCATTGGAACAATGGGAGCTGTAATTCGGATAGAAGAACAAATTCACAATACAAAAAAACTGTTCGACATAGGCTTGGCAGGGCCAATTGCGGGATTTGTTGTCTCTCTTGTCATTCTTCTATACGGCTTTTTCACCCTCCCCGATCCCTCTTTTATTGAAAACTTCAGCGGCCATGAGGAAGTCATTGAGTATATAGAAAACACCGGAACTTTCCCCGAAACACCTCCGGTACCGGCTTCAGAAGAAAGTGTCATCATAATGCTCGGCAATACGCTTCTCTACTCTTTTCTGGCAAGCTTTTTCGAAAATGTACCCCCAATGTATGAAATGTATCACTACCCTTTTCTTTTTGCGGGTTGGCTGGGGCTCTTCTTTACTGCACTGAACCTGACACCTATCGGGCAGCTCGACGGAGGCCATATTGTGTACTCTTTGGTTGGTTATAAGAAACATCGCAAAATCGCTCGTGTCGTTTTTGGATCTTTAACAGCTCTTGCGGGGGTAGAGGCAATACCCTTTCTCTTTGTGAGTTTCTCTGAATGGATACCCGGATTTGAATACAGCTCCATTCTTATATGGGCGCTGGTTCTATTCCTTCTGTTGAGAAAAGGATTCTACAGTGAGCATACGTGGATTGCTCCTGTATGGGCGCTGTCATTAATTGCCTCTGTAGGCTATCTCTATTTTGGAATTGGATCATTCACGCAATCCGGTTCATTAATCTGGACATTCTGGAGTTTCTTTCTTGTTTATTTTGTTAAAATGGAGCATCCGCCGGTTATCTATGAAGAGCCGTTATCACCGGGCCGAAGACGCCTGGGATGGATCAGTATGGTCGTATTTGTACTTTGTATCAGCCCAACACCAATTTATTTTTTTAACTGATTAATCATCTCAATTTATGTTAAAACTTATCCCTCTATTACTTATCCTCACATTAACACTATCTGCCTGCAACCAATCAGATAGTGAATATATCGACGAAAATCTTTCTCTTTCCGAGCAAATAGACCGTCTGATTGATAACAATCAATACGAAACGGCGCTTAACTTACTTGAAAATGAAGATCGTGAAGATCCCGAAATTGGGGTGCTGCTCGAAAAAACACACCTTAATTATGGCCTGCACAGTATGAACACATTTGATCAATCAGAGATGCGTTCCCGGATGAATAACGCACTTGTTCAATTTACGGAAGTACTGAAACTGAATTCTGACAACTCTGTCGCCCGCGAGCAAATTGAACAGATCATGGCCATCTATTCAACCATTCCAAACCGTGAGCCCGAACCGGAAGTGCTCGAAGGTCTTCGTGAAGTTGGATTTAATTATTAACTTTGAGAATTATACACCTCACAGTTTTTAAAAGTATCTGATTCCTGAGTTTTCGGAATCCAATTTCCACTTAATGAATCTCCTTGGCAACAAAAAAAAGCGATAAAAAAAACGCACCGCCCAAAATAGAGAATCGAAAGGCACGCCATGACTTTCATATTGATGATACATATGAAGCCGGCATTGTTCTGAAGGGAACTGAGGTAAAGTCAATTCGTGCCGGGAAAGCCAGCTTGAATGAAGCTTTTGCGTATCTGAACAGGGGAGAGGTTTGGTTGAAGAACATGTACATCAAACCGTATGAGTTTGGTTCGTATCAAAACCACGACGAACGCCGCGATCGCAAACTGCTTCTTAAGCGGAAAGAGATTCGTGAGATAGACAAGAGCATGAATCAAAAAGGGTTTACCCTTGTTCCGCTAAAACTCTACTTCAAAGGTGGCTATGTAAAAATACTGCTGGGTCTTGCAAGGGGTAAGAAACAGTACGATAAAAGAGAGGATATTAAAGAGAAGGATGTTAAGCGAGAAATCGATCGTAAAATTAAAGGCAACTACAACATTAACCTTTAACGAACCAAAATCCTGTCATAAAAAAAGGCTGCCCTGAAACAGAGACAGCCTTTATATAAACTTGAAAAGAGTACTACCTAATCAATTAGTTTTCTTCCTTTTCATCCAGCATAGTTTCAACCCTGGCAAGAAGCTCAGGATCTTGCTGTGCGCCCATAATGATTAATTGATATCGTTCGGCAGTGAGTCCGTTCTCTTCTATTTTAGAAATCATCTCGGTTTCTGCATCGCCCTGAATCTCCATCAATTTAGGCTGAATGTTCTGCAAAATAACCATCTCTTCATCAGATACATCTACCTGATCGGCCATTTGCGGGTTCTGCATTGCACTCATCAGCTGCTGGAACCGCTCGAAAGAGAGATCTTCAGCTTCTACTACCTCAGCCATTTTCTCCTGTGTTTTCTCCTGAACCGGGCCTAAATCGAGAATTGCGTTAACCAATTTCTCAACTTCATCATCACTTACATCGGCCGATGTTGGAAAGTCAGGCATTTGAGGCGCTTGCTGTTGTACCTGCGCAAAAAGTGCACCCGCTCCAAAAATTGTGGCAATCAATGCCACACTTAAAATCTTAAATACTTTCATTAAATTGCTATCTGTTTGTTTTCGTTATTATAAGTAATCTATACTTACAACGTGTTTTTGTTATTAAATGTTTCCTGCTTTCTAAAATCAACTTTTTTTGATCCAATAACAAAAAAGGCCACCAGGTATATACCTAAATGGCCTTAAAAGTTGTAAAGTTTCCTGTAAGCCGAATTCTGTAACCCGTTCCCGACAGAAGTCGGGGCTGGGCGGTAATCATTTATCTGGCCTTTCGGTCACCCGAAAGATCTGAGCGTTCCACCCGATTGTATAGCGACGAGAGGCGCACAATCTGCGTGAACTTGCACCCTGTGAGGTTTACCATGCACCCGCCTGTCACCAGGCGAGACGGTGAGCTCTTACCTCACCTTTTCACCTTTACCCTCCGAAGCTTCAGCGAAGGAGGGTTACCCCGTCCCTCTCCACTTCAAAAGGAAGTCTGTTTTCTGTGGCACTATCTGTTCCCCCCGAAAAATCGGGAAGACCTTCCTGTTAGGAAGCACAGTTCTCGTTGGTGTTCGGACTTTCCTCCTTCCGATATTTCGGAAAGCGATTACCCGGAAACCTTACACTTTTTAATAAAACGCTTTTGTATGCGTAAAAAGTTTATAGCCGGTAATATCTTTTTTACAGCTTAAGCTGTTTCCTTGCATCTTCAAAAAAAGAAGGGTCTACTACAATTCGTCCGCTGTGCTCGTCGATTATTACTTTATTTTTGCGCCGAACCTCAACCTGTATCTGTGGTGGCAGGGCCATTCCCAGCGCAGCGCCTCTTTCCATCGGCACAACAGCTATTCCATTGTTTAATCCATTTCGAAGGCGGTTATAACTGCGAACATACCTGTCATCCAGCTCTTTTTCCATCTCTTCCCTTTTCTCCAGAAGTTTATCTTCTTCCTTCTGGGTACTTTTAATTACTTTATTGAGATTGGTTTTTTTATCCTTGTGAAGCTCTTCCGTTTCCGCAAGTTTTTCCCTGTTTATTTCAAGCTCTTTCTCAACTTCTTCGAGCCGTTTGCCTATCTCGTCAATTCTTGAAATTGCGTTTTCAACAAACTGTTTTTGAGCTTCGATCTCTTTTGTGAGCGCATCATATTCACGATTGTTGCGAACGGTTAGCTGCTGCTCTTCATACTTTTTGGTTTTATCCAATGAAGTTTCAATATCCAGTTCCAGCTTCTTCTTCTCAGCCTTCAGGTTATCTTCTTCCTCTTCAAGTTGAGATACTTTGGCTTTAAAACGATTGATGTTTGTTTCAATATCGAGAACTTCTTCGGGAAGATCTCCCCGAAGCTGTTTTATTTCATCAATTCGACTGTCGATATATTGCAAATTTGCGAGTTGTTGGAGTACCTCTTGCATGGTGGTTATTCGGGTATTTAGATGTTTTTATTTTCGAAATCGGTTACATAAATATTCATTGGGTTGGTCACATTTTCAGTGGCTTCAACCGATACAAGTTCAAATGCTTCTGAAAGCTCTTTGCGGATGGCTTCAACTACCGGGAACTCACTCTCATAGTGGCCGGCATCAACAAGTAAAAAGTTTTTACCCTCAGTAAAATAGTCGTGGTATTTAATATCGGCCGTTACAAAGGCGTCGGCTCCTGATTTTATGGCAGCCTCTTTCAAAAAGACCCCGGCTCCGCCACAAACCGCAACCTTTCTTATTCGCTCGGCGTTACCTGAAAAGCGCACGGATGGAACATCAAGTGCGCGGCACACCAGGTGTAAAAACTCATCTTTGGCGATTCCATTATCCGGGTAGTAACCCACAACTCCCATACCAAAATTATTGGTTGATGTGCTCATCTCTACTTCCTGAAAACTTCCTCTCTTCAGTAAGCCCTCTTTTTCAAGTGCGCCTCTAAGAAGGTCAACGTTATGCCTGTCGATAATTGCCTCAAAGCACTTTTGCCCATCTTTTCGTCCACCCACTTCATAGTAGTGAGCTTCTTCTGCAGAGTAGTAGTTGAGCATTTTCAATACCGCTTCGGTATCTTCCACATTGGTTGTAAGAGAGATTTTACGGCTGATATTGTAATTCTTTTCGAGAAACTGTAAATCATCGAGACCCAGGTTGTTTGCCAGCACAAAAGAGACACCGTCAAGTGCAGCATCCAGGTTGGTATGAGCAGTTAAAAGGGCAATATTATTTCGAATCATTTTATAGATGATTCGCCCCTGTTCATTTGTGGGGTTAATAGTCGATATCTTTTTGAAGATAAGCGGGTGGTGAGATACGATGAGTTCACATTTTTTCTGCATTGCCTCATCAACAATAGCCTCTGTAACGTCGAGACAAACTAAAATTCTGGAAACCGGAGCTGAAGGATCTCCCACCAGAAGGCCTACATTATCATAACTCATCTTTATACCGGGAGGAGCCCATTGATGTATAAAGTTTGTTATATGACGTACCTGAGTATTCAAGTCTGTCTACCTCCGGTTTTTGGATGTGCTTTTCTCTGAACCTGGCAGGTAAGGCCCGCGTTTACCCATGTAAAGGAAGTTCGCTGGTGTATCATAATCTTTTTCACAGACATGAAAAATACGATTATTTTCTATCCATTAAAAAACATTTTTCTCACTAAATTTGTTATTGCTATAACTATTCGGAACTTTGGACAAGTTTATTTCTGAATTTGATATAAAAAAAGTAAAGAGACAACCATACATGAGTACTATAGAAGACAGATACAAAGAACTCAAAGAACGAATTTTAGCGGCCTGCAGTGCCGCTAACCGCGATCCGGATGAGATTGTGTTAATTGCCGTAAGCAAAACCAAACCGGATACCGATGTACTGGATCTGATAAAAGCGGGCCAGGTTCATTTTGGAGAGAACAGGGCTCAGGCGCTCCAAGACAGAATGGAATCTATTACCAACCCTGTTGCAGTTTGGCATTTTATTGGAAACCTGCAGACAAACAAGATAAAATATATGGCCTCCCGGGTTAATTGGATTCAGTCCATTCACAAAAAGAATGCCTTAAAAGAAGTTGAAAAAAGAGCCTCAGAGTTTGAACGAACGATTAACGTTTTGATTCAGGTCAACATCAGCGGCGAGGGCCAGAAGAGTGGCTGCGAGCCGGAACAACTGGAGGGTATTCTTAAATATGCCCAGAATTTGAAATACACAAAAGTGAAGGGCTTAATGGGTATGGCAACATTTGCTGACGACCCCGAAACCGTTCGTCCTGAATTTAAACTGCTCAGCAAATTAAGAGAAGAGCATCGGCATCTGGAGAAAGGCTCTGTAGATCTGCAGCATCTTTCAATGGGAATGACGAATGACCTGGAGGTTGCCATTGAGGAGGGGTCCACCATGCTGCGCATCGGGACAGCACTTTTTGGAGAACGCAACTATTAAATTATTGTCTCGTTATAATGATGCAGAATTCCACAAATTTGCTATTTTAATATTCAATCCATAAATAAAGGTCTATGTCTGGTTTAATCTGGATTTTAATACCGCTTGTTGTCATTATCGGTGGGTATCTTATCGATTACCAGAAGAATAAGTTAAAATGGCAGGCTGCCAACAGCCGAGTGGATGAAGAGGTTGAAGAGCTGAGAAAGCTTACACTCCAGATGAAAAAACGAATTGAAAATCTGGAAGCAATAGCCGCAAGTGAACCCTCAGAGTTTAGGAGCGGTAACGAGGCTCATGAAAGAATTGAAATTGATGATGTGGATGACCTCAAAAAGGAAAATGAAAAAAATGTAGCCAAAATGGCAAAATCTAAAGGTAATTAGTTATGGCTGATGGAGATTTTCTGGTAGTTGCAATTGTATTTGGAAGTATAGTTACAATCGTTTTCCTGGGTATCGTGGGCAGTATTATCAAAACTGCAATTAAACGTAAATCAGGAAATCTTTCTGAAAACAAAGAATTTTTAGCTGCTCTTCGCGAGTTCAAAGAGAAGACCGACCGGCGACTATCCAATCTTGAGGAGATCGTTGCTGATGAGAAACCCGGAAGGAGTGTCTCCTCAAAAAAAACGGGAGAAAAAAAGCCGGAACAGAAAAGCTCTATTGAAATAGAAATTGAGCATCAGCGGGAATCTGAGGAACAAAAAGAGAGTGGCAAACTCAGAAATATGTTAAACCAATAAGTTAATTCAATTAAAGTTATCTTTACCCCCATGAAACTGACAGCACTTGAAATTAAACAGCAGCAATTTGAAAAGTCACTTCGGGGTTACGATGTAACAGAAGTGCAGGCATACCTTAATCTCATAGCTAGTGAATGGGAGCATATGGTTGGTAAAATGCGTGAGCTAGAAGCGCAGATTGATAAAATGGATGATAAACTGAGGCATTATGAAAGAGTGGAAGAAGCTCTTCATGAAACTCTTCAAACGGCAAAAGACAGTGCTGAACAAAAATTATCCGGTGCCAAAAAAGAGGCTCTCAACGTGATTGAAAAAGCAGAAATTGAAGCTGATTCTATTGTTCGTGAAGCCAGCCAGCAGCGGCAGCAGATTCGTCAAAGCATCCTTAGGCTGCTCGACAGGCGTGAAGAAATTGTTGGTGGCATAAAATCTTACCTTGAAATTGCACAGGAATCTCTGCACCATTTCAGCAAAGATGAAGCCTCCCTTTTTTCTCTGCCTAAAGAGATTGGCGAAGAGAGTGAAAGTCGTTACTCAAGAAGCCTGGCACAGCGAAAAAGCATGTCTGATGAATATCGGGAAGAGAACAAGCAGCCCAGTCCTCAAAGTCTTGACGATATATTAGACGAACTCGATTAACCACTCACTTTTTTCCATGACATTTGAATCTGTAGAAACCTTTCGTGATCAGCGAAATGAAGCTCTAAACTTTATTCAGTCTAAAACGGAGATGCGCCCGGAATACCTACTTATCCTGGGAACCGGTTTGGGGCAGCTTGCTGAAGAGATGGACATAGAAACTGAAATTCCTTACGACCAGATCCCCCACTTCCCTGTTTCAACTGTTGAGAGCCACGCCGGCAAACTGCTATTCGGTTGGCTGGGTGGTAAAGAGGTGGTTGCCATGCAGGGGCGTTTTCACTATTACGAAGGGTATACCATGCAGCAAATTGCTTTCCCTGTCCGGGTTCTCAAGGCAAACGGTGCCATGACCCTGATTGTCAGTAACGCCTGCGGAGGGATGAATCCCAATTACAGGCGAGGGGATATCATGCTCATTTGCGACCATATTAATCTATTGGGAGACAATCCACTTATTGGGCCTAACGATGATGAGCTAGGCCCCCGATTTCCCGACATGAGCGAGCCCTACACCGAAAGGCTTATCGATATTGCCCAGACCGTTGCTCTTGAGGAAGCCATTCACATGCATCAGGGCGTATATGTGTCGATCAGCGGCCCCATGCTTGAAACCAAGTCTGAATATCGCTATTTGCGCCTTATCGGGGCCGATGTGGTTGGTATGAGTACGGTGCCTGAAGTTATATCAGCCGTGCATATGGGTATGGAAGTGCTTGGAATATCTGCAGTTACCGACGAGTGTTTCCCTGACTCCCTGAAACCCGTAGTGATGGAAGATATACTCGAGGCGGCCGCAATGGCTGAACCGAAAATGACAAAGGTTATCATTCGGGTGCTGGAAAAGCTCTAAACACACACCATTATTGGTTTTTTCGTGGTGTCTGTTTTTATGAATTTTGTTTAAAGAGATACTTGAGAGCGTGTTGAAGCGTTTAAAAGCAATTAAACGGCATTTTATGAATCTCTTTTCATTTGAAGATTCTACTGTTTGTTGAGAGATTTTTATTGACAAAAGCTGTATTTTTGACTTGTATTTGAACGCAAGTTTTGTTTAAATATCATAACCTATAATTCCATTAGCACATCACTGCATGAGCTTTGACGATTTTGATGACGGCCCCATCTGGAATGAACATCAGTGGGAGTCACACCTGAACGAGATCGAAAAACGGAGCGAACAACTTCGGCGATTCATCACTTCTGATCCGAAGGGAAATACCCCGCGTTGGGTTATTCTTCTGGAGGAGAGTTTAGATGAACTGGATGCTGTTGAAGCGTTTATCGAAGAGGAGCTTCTACTCGATGAGGCATACTTCCCTGAAGATGAAGATGATTGGGAAGATGATGACGATGAGTGGGATGACGATGATTTCTTTTTCCAGGAGGACAACTTTCCATTTTCTGATGATGATGATGACGATGATGACTTCGATTATGGGGAAGAGTGGAAAGAGCTCAGTGATGACTTTACGTTTTCTGATTACGGCTCAATTGAAAACCTGATTGTCTACAAAGACGCAAGAAATTTTGCCGTCGATGTATTAAAATGGGCCGAAACCATCCCTGCTAACCTGCAAACTAAGCAGGTGCACGAATTTGTAAGCAGTGTTCTTAAAATCACCGCAAAACTTGCCGGTGGCTACTCTTTCGGGTTTGAACAGGATGTACTTGGCGGAAATATTGCCTATACAAAAAAAGCCCTGACGAGCGCAAATGAGGCCCTCGACTATCTGCAAACCATGAAGAGAGAACCATTCATTGTGAAGGCTGTCTACTCAAAATTCCACAGCCGTCTCTTTGAAATAAGAAACGAGATAGGAATCTATGTACAGGAGCTGAGAGAACGGTTTGATTTGGGTTTAGAGTAAATTCTTTGTCTCTCAAAATCTATAATTGAAGGCAATTCAATAATTGATCTTTCTTTTCAAATCTCTTGACTTACTTACCAAATGATTTTTATATTGAGGTCTGCTTAAAAACGGATCCGCTTCTTTAACGAAGAGACGGATAGTACAAGGACTTAGAAATTTAGTTTGAAAAAATGGTCCGGTAGTTCAGTTGGTTAGAACGCCTGTCCCGACGACTCGGGAAGGTCGAGGGTTCAACCTCCGATTTTATTGAAAGTGTTTATTGATTTTTTTGGTCCGGTAGTTCAGTTGGTTAGAACGCCTGTCCCGACGACTCGGGAAGGTCGA
>REDT01000022.1 GCA_007693295.1 Balneolaceae bacterium | reverse complement strand
TCCCGGTGTCGGAGCGATATTGTAAAAAGCGAATCGCCTCACACCCGGACTACCCCTCCATCCTGGCGGTGGCCGACACCCTGCAGAAGCTCGGCATTCCCCACACGGTGGCAAGATCCAATAAAGAAAATCTAAGCGATATACCCCTTCCGGCCCTTCTACACCTCGATACGGCTGGCGGATCGCTGCTGCCGGTTTATAATGCAGACGATCTGGAAGTCTCCAAGGAGAAACTGAATTCCTGGAGTGGGGTGCTGATCAAAGCAGAGCCACCCAAAGAGATTGCCGATAAAGAAAACAAAAAAGCCCTCGACGAAGAGAAAAGATTCAAACTTCTCTCTTCTTTATTAATTTTTGCTGCGGCAGGCCTGGTGGTGATTCCGCTTCTGTTTTCGTTCTCCTGGGTACAATTGTTATTGTTAGCGACAGCACTGGCCGGTGTGGGTACGGGCTACGTCCTGTTTGCCAAAGACCTGGGCATTACCTACCAAACCGTCGAAAGCTTCTGCAACGCGGGTACCGGTGCGGGCTGTGGAAAGGTGCTCCGGTCGGAAGAGGGAAAGCTGTTCGGGTTCATCACTTTTTCGGATCTGACCCTGGGCTATTTTGCCGCTCAGCTTGTTGCAGTCGGTTTATTGGTACCGCTCTGGACGGGCAGCAGCCCCCTTTCGGTTTTGGGGTGGTTAAGTATGTTTGCCCTGCCTTTGATCGGCTACTCGCTCTGGCTGCAGGCGGTAAAAATTAAGGAGTGGTGCCGACTCTGCCTGGTGGTGAGCGGGATTTTAGCGGTGCAGATAATGATTTTCGGTTATCTCTTCTTCACCGGGTTGATGAACCCGATGGCATTCGCTCTCCCGGAAGTCGTAATGATACTTTTTCTATTCGTGTTAGCAGGTTCCTCACTACTTCTGTTAAAACAAACCATCCAGCAGAAAAACCGGGCCGTGCAAAATGAAACTGCCGCTGCCCGCCTGAAAAACTCGCCGGAGGTATTCACGAGTCTGCTGTTCAGGGAGCGGCAGACAGACACCTCAAGCCTTGAACACGACTTTCTGATTGGCAGACCGGACGCCCCGGTCAAACTCACCATGGCAGTGAATCTGTTTTGCGGGCCGTGCAAAAACGAGCTGGAGCAGGCGAATGAGCTGCTGAGCATCTATCCCGGGCAGGTCAGTCTCTCCCTGCGGTTTTTGAAAAGCGGGGATAAAGGAGAAACCAGCGGCCTACTGTTAAAAACCTGGCTTCATGGTTTGAAGGAACGCAACAATGGAATGCCCGATGGACAGACACTGATCGAGGCTTGGTATGAAGTGATGGATGCAGAGAAATTCGGGGATTCACATCCTGTAAATGGAACCGTATCAGATAAAGAAGCAGAGGAGTATTCACGGGCTCATTACGGCTGGATCAAGCAGGCCGGCATCACCAAAACCCCGACTACATTTATGAACGGGTATGAACTGCCGGCGGCCTACCGGGTGAAGGATCTGGCTGCATTGATTCCGGGACTTGTGGATTCATTTGGTAACCAGATTGGGTTGAATACAATGAAAGGAATTTCAGGAAGTACAAAAATATCAGAGAAGCAAACGAATGTTTGAGTGATCAAACAGGGGGTAAGTTATAACCCGTACCCCGTCGAGTGGCGAAACGGGATTTAAATAAATAGAGATAAATTATGAAACCATCAATGTTAACTGGAAGTACAGAAGGCGTTTTAAGCCGTATCGAAATGAAAAATATAGTGGCCGGTTCGGAATTTTGTGGCAATATATATTGCAATATAGGGGGAGAACAGAGTTGGCAGGGCTCCGGTTGTGGCGGGGATGTCATGGATCAGGCTTTAAACAATTGTGAGCTTTTAGCATTTGTAGGTAGTACAACTTGTAATGGATGTGCTCAGTTTCCTGCGGTGCAATAAATAAGTCTAATTGAACTATATGCATAACCCTCAACCGTCTTTGGTTGAGGGTTATACACCTTTTTTGATGTTACGGTCAAGGTCTTAAAGAATCTAGGGTCTGGACGTATTCCTTTTATCATGAAAAACGAATCAATTTCTAAATCCCCTCATAGAAAAACAGGGATATTTGAAGCATGTAAAAGAGGATTAATAATCGAACTCAGATTCAGAGAACTTCTAATGACGCATTAACAGCTAAATACTGATACTAATATTCATGAATAAATTGATCTTTTCATTGTTAATCATTGTTTCCTGGGGATGTGCTTCTGAAGCAGCGGATCCAATTCCTGAGCACATTTTGGAAATGGAAGATCTAACCATCTATTCGATGGATACAAAACCCGCAGCAACAATCTCCTTTACAAAAGGTGCTGTATATGGTGAATCTGATGAGGGTTTCATTGGAAGAATGGGAGATATATCCGTGGATCGTTTGGGTCGGGTTTTTATTGCAGATGTACAAAAACAGTTAATTTATGTTTTTGAATCCAACGGTCGATTTATTACTCAACTTGGAAGAGAAGGCAAAGGGCCTGGAGAATTTAGTTACGTTAAAAGTTTACAGACATGTAATGATTTTTTATATGCTTTTGATGCCAATTTTGGTATACAGAGAGTAAGTCTGTTTACACTTGATACTTTGGCCACTGGTAAAACCATTGTGCTTGCAAGAAACAGAAGCGAATATATTTCACTAGCGAAGACTTACCCTGGGATTCATAAAATATACTTAAGGAATGACTGTACCTATCTTGCCGAATTTGTTACTCATAATTCTAATCCAAACAAAGAATGGCAAAATGTTGAATTATGGGGCTTGTTGCACTTTCTGGACAGTACCGGGGAAATAACATCCAATAAACTGTTCGAATTTGTGGAAGAAATACGAACATATAAGTGGGGTTTAGTGCCCATAAAGCCTTTTTTTGGAAACGCATTTATAGTCCTGCTAAGTGATAATACCATCTACTGGGCCGGCCCGGAATATTTTTTGATTAAAGTGTATAGCCCGGAGGGCGTCTATCGTCAGGCGTTTCATTATCCACTAAAAAAAATACCCTTAACACAAGAATCCGCTGGTGAAGCTGAAGTCCACGATCTATATATCCAGAATATGAAATTTATGGACCTACCCCAAACCTGGCCCGTACTAACAGATATGAAAATCGACGATCACGACCGGCTTTGGATTGCTACCACAGTAGAAGATATGACCATCTATGAATGGTGGATACTTGAAAAAACCGGGGAGCTTATCACCAAATTTGAATGGCCCCGTGATGAACCGATTGAAGTGGTGAAAAACGGATATATGTACACTCGTGAGACAGATGAAGAAACCGGCCTGCAACGGATTGTGCGATACCGGGTTGAGTTTGAAGATGTTTAAACAAATTTGCTAAATGAACCGGTTCCCTCTTTACCGCCAACATGACCAAATGGACTGTGGACCA
>REDT01000023.1 GCA_007693295.1 Balneolaceae bacterium | reverse complement strand
TCCGTTTCAAAAACGCTGGAGAAAACGGCGAAGATTACGAGTAGTTTTGAGATTGTTGAGTAGGGAGTATCAAGTATTGAGTATTGAGTAGTAAGTAGTGAGATTGAAAAATGTCTCCCCTTCGAAGGGGGGATGTTTGGAGCGTTCAGCGAACAAACCGGGGGGATGACTCCTGAGTACTGTCAATACAAAATCATTATTTATCAACACATATATTTTACCATCTTCTCTTAACACAATCTGAAGCGAGCCATCTGTATCCCAAATATTTGATCAAAATCATGCCAAAGAAGAGACATTTCGAAACGGATGCAATTCGAACACAAACTCCGGTTACAGGCGAGCGAGAGCACTCTACCCCGCTCTATATGACGTCCAGTTTCACGTTTGAATCGGCCGAGCATGCACGGGCAATGTTTGCCAATGAGATTGAGGGAAATGTGTACAGTCGCTACTCCAACCCCAATACCGATGAGTTCATTGCCAAAATGTGCAGGCTTGAGGGCGCAGAGACCGGGGTTGCCACAGCCTCGGGCATGGCAGGGGTGTTTGGATGCCTGGCAGGCTTGTTGAAACAGGGAGATCATATCCTGGCATCGCGTTCGCTTTTTGGGTCGTCACACCAGATTCTAAGTCAGCTCCTGCCGAGATGGGGCATCACCTTCACGTATGGCGATACGAATAAACCCGAGAAGTGGGAAAGCCTGATCAAACCGAATACCCGGATGCTGTTCCTGGAAACTCCCTCCAATCCCGGCCTCGATTTGATCGACCTGGAGTGGGCAGGACAATTGGCAAAAGCCCATAACCTGATTTATGTGGTGGATAACTGTTTTGCCACGCCCTACCTGCAGCAGCCCATCGAGTTTGGAGCCGACCTGGTGCAGCATTCAGCAACCAAATTTATTGACGGCCAAGGCCGTGCTATCGGCGGTGTGATTGTCGGGTCAAAAAAATATATGGAAGAGATTCAGTTTTTTACCCGGCACACCGGCCCGGCCCTCTCCCCATTCAATGCGTGGCTATTCAGTAAAAGCCTGGAAACTCTTCCGGTTCGGATGGACCGCCACTGTGATAATGCTGAAAAGCTGGCAGATTTTTTAGGTGAGCAAGAACAGGTCAGTTTTGTAAAATATCCGTTTCATAAAGATCACCCTCAGCTGGAATTGGCCAAAAGGCAGATGAAGCGCGGAGGCGGCGTGGTCTGTTTTGAAGTTTCAGGCGGCTATGAAAAGGCAAAACAGTTTATTGATAAAATCGAACTGTTATCCCGCTCTGCCAACCTGGGCGATACCCGGACCATTGTAACCCACCCTGCTTCTACCACTCATTCCAAATTATCGGAAAATGAGCGACAGGCCGTGGGAATTACACCGGGACTGATCCGGATTGCTGTAGGTCTTGAAAATTCTAACGATATTATTGATGATGTAAAACAAGCACTGAATTAAAACCGGTGGCACCTATGGCAGCAATGATTCTTCTTGCACTTATCGGCATTGTGTGTATGCTTTCCTTTAAGCTGTTTATACGTCATAGAGATGCGGAATCCGGTGAACCTCCGGTCATTATCTATATCCTTATAGCATTCATCATTATTCTCTTTCTTATCTGGGTAGCTTTCATGATTTTTGATGTTGGAGAATCTATGCGAATATTGTAATCCACCCATTATGTTATGTGTAGAAGTGATTTGACTTCAACCTTTTCCTTAAAAACTGATTGAATAATTATGAACAGCTCAATAACAAGATTAGCATCCCTGATAATCCTCTCAATACTGCTATTTGTCTCCTGTGGTGAACCTGTTGATGAAGATCTCCTAGTCTTCAGCAACGCTGCGGTCTGGGACGGGGTTTCCCAAACCATGCAGGAGAATTCGGCCCTCATCACCCGTCATGGCCGGGTAGTGGAAATCCTCGACATGAACGATCCAGACCTCCCTACAGGGGCTGAATCGGTTGATCTCAACAATCGCTTTATTATCCCCGGACTGGTAAATGCACATGGCCATGTAGGTATGGCGAAGGGGCTTCAGACAGGCCCTGAAGTACATTCCGAGGAGAACGTCAGGGATCAGCTCAAGCTTTATGCACGGTACGGCATCACCACGGTAGTGAGCCTGGGCGATGAGCCGCAGCAGGCTTTTACGGTTCGCGATGAAGCCGATTTTTCTTCAGAGGGGATGGCCCGGCTCTTTATGTCAGGGCCCGTTTTAAATCCATCCACTCCGGATGAAGCCCCTGAAGCTGTTGCCTCGCTGATGCAGAACAATCCTGATTGGACCAAGATACGGGTGGATGACGGACTGGGTACCCGGGAAAAAATGTCGCCGGAGGTTTACACCGCCATTATTGAGAGCTCCCACCGGCACAATACACCCCTTGCGGCCCACATTGTAACTCTTGAAGATGCCAAAGGGGTTCTGCAGAGCGGTGCTGACCTTCTCGCCCACAGCGTGCGGAATGCCCCGGTAGATGACGAGTTGATTGAGCTAATGCTCGAACGGGATGTCTGCATCACTCCCACCTTCACCCGCGAGCTCTCCGTTTTTATTTACGCAGAGAGACCTCCATTTTTTGACGATCCGTTCTTTTTGAAGGAGGCTGACCCGAACGTAATCGAACAGCTGCAGCAGCCTGAAGTTCAACAGCGGTACACCGGCAGGGCAGCCGATTTCTTCCGCGAGGCGATACACCAGGCTGAGCTGAACATGATGCGGCTTCACAATGCCGGAGTAAGGATTGCAATGGGCACCGACAGCGGCCCGCCCGCCCGGTTTCAGGGATATTTTGAGCATATTGAGATGGAGATGATGCAGGATGCGGGCATGAACCCAATTGAGGTACTTACGTCTGCTACAAGATACGCAGCCGAGTGTATGAGAATCGATGAGGAGCTGGGAACTCTTGAAGAGGGCAAATGGGCCGATTTCCTGGTATTGGATGACAATCCCTTTGAGAGTATCAGAAATTTGCGCACCATTCATTCTGTTTATATTGGCGGAAATGAGGTGGATAGATAAGAGCCACTAATCTTGCCCAAAAGCGGGCAACACTATTTGAAAGGTGACAGTCAAAAGTCCCCTCTCGCCCCGTAGGGATGCCTATGGCAAGAGGGGATTGAGGGGTGTGTCCGTGAAGAGCAAATCGTTGATTGTTACCCAAAAACACCATTTTTAAAAATCTGTCACCGGTATACCTGACAGCATTCACGCTGCTTTTGTGTGATTCTGTCAGCGTCGAAATGTGACGGCTCAAGGTTCAAGGCCCAAGGCCCAAGGCTCGAGGCTCGAGGTACAGGGTACAGGATGTTGATGCAAAAAACATAGCACCGGGGTGAAAGTGGGTTTTGCATGGTCGGCATTTTTATAGAATGCCGTTTTACGGTACGCTGCTCTTCTTATTAAAACGCGATTTTCTT
>REDT01000101.1 GCA_007693295.1 Balneolaceae bacterium | reverse complement strand
AACTGCAAACTGCAAACTGAGCCAACTAATACTGTCAATTCTTCTTACTCAACTCAAACAGCTTTTTCTTCTCCTCAGCAGTGAGTCCGTCGTAGCCTTTGCGTGATATTTTTTCAAGAATCTCGTCCAGTTCCGATTGATTGGTCTCATCCACGATTTCAACATCGCTGACTGAATACATCTTCTTGTTTTTTGGTTTTGTCTTCTTTGGTTTAGCCATTTCAGGATTCCAAAGGCGCTCAATGGGGCGAACTATTTTTGACAGGTCCGTGCCGCCGTAATGAGCTTTCACCAGAAGGTAACCGATACCGGCACCTCCAAGGTGAACCAGGCGTGCCACATTATCACCGGCTCCTATGAAGAGTACATCAAAAGCAATGAGGCCGGCCACCACGTAACGCGCTTCGATAGGCGGAAGCAGAAAGAGCATGATGGGAGTACGCGGATACATGTATGCAAATGCTACCATGATCCCAAAAACCGCACCTGATGCCCCGATTACGAAACTGGTTCCATACAAAAATGAGAGTGCAATGTGGAAAAATGCACCACCGATACCGGCGCCGAAATAGACAACTGAAAAAGTTCTTGGCCCTAACCCCTCTTCCACAGCGCGCCCCATCCACCAGAGCCACAACATATTGAAGAGCAGGTGGAAGCCGCTGCCATGCAGAAACATATAGGTTACAAACCGCCAGGGCTGCGTAATGGCTGTGCTTAGCGTGGGATCAAAACCAAAATACCGGACAATGAATTCGTTGAGTGAACGGTCGCCAACCTGTATACTTCCAAAAAGCGCCTGGAAGATAAAGATCAGCACATTTAATGCGATGAGCGTGCGGATAATAACCGGCATTCGCAAAAAGCCGCGCTTAAATGCTCCTCCAAAAGAATCTTGCTGATACATAGACATGTTAATTATAACTCCTTCCTTCTCCTTTCATACCCCAAAATTTTATCAGGATATACCCGACAACCATTCCGCCAAGGTGGGCAAAATGGGCAATCCCGCTATCGGGTCTCATTAAACCCGAGAACAGCTCAATTGCACCGAATATCGCAACAAAGTACTTTGCTTTAATTGGAATAGGCGGTATCAAAAGCATGATATAGCGCTCGGGGAACATCATCCCAAAAGCAAGCAGTATACCATAAACGGCGCCGGAGGCACCCACGGTGGGAGCACCGCCACCTGAAATCCACATATGGATAAGCGCAGCTCCTATGCCTGTTAAAAAATAATAGCTTACAAATCTCTTTGTTCCCCAAAAATTCTCAATGGCCTGGCCAAAAATCCACAGGGCAAACAGGTTGAAAAAAACATGTCCCAGGCTGGCGTGTAAAAACATGTAGGTAACCAGCTGCCAGGGAGCAAATAACCCGGAGCCAACCGGCCAAAGTGCTCCAAACTCCATTAAGAACCTATAAAATACAGGGGTTGTAAGAGCAAAGAAAACTAACAGGTTGATTATAAGCAGATGCTTTACAGCCGGTGGAAATATGGAAAACTGCGTATTTGGGGAAAAGTTACTGTCGTTGTAATTCAATGAATCGGAAAATTTTTATGATTTTTCTGAAGTCTGTAATATACGTTAAAACCGCTTAAAGTTACGCCGGGAATTCCCTGGCCGGGAAAAACGGTATCTCCACATAAATACAGGCCATCGAACGGTGTTTTGTTGGGTGTCCAGTCCAGTAACGAACGACTCATGCTCTGAGGTATTCCACCTACCCTGCCCTTTTTCCGGTATACCCAGTTACTCCAGCTTACCGGTGTGGAAGAGAATGCCAGTTTTATCTCTGCATCTTTGAAAAACGGGAGCTTTTCCCGCAACAGTTTAAGAATTTGATTTTGAACCCTCTCCTTACCTGACTCATACTTACCATTTAAATTAAACCAATACTCCGGTTCTGCGTGAGTTGAAATATTCAAGACTCTGTCGCCCCCGGGTGATCTCTTCAGGTCATCTCGCTGTGAAATGGAAACAAAAATTGAGTCGCTTTCTAGCCCGTCTATTTTATCTTCACTGTTAATGTGAAGCTGATGATGAGAAGCCAAATCGTCGGGGTAAGGGTCATTGGTAACTACTCCCATTGTATATGCGCCCCACGCTTCATCGTACCTGGCAGATTCCTGTTTGAAATAAGTAGCAATTTCTCCCTGGGTTATCTCCTCCATATTCCAAACAGGGATATTGGATATGACGGCATCAGCTTTATATACTCTGTTTTTTGAGGTTCGAATTGAATAGTGCCCGGCCTCTTTTTCAATACTCAATACTCTCTCTTTTGTGCGAATATCACCGCCTTTTTCTATGATGAACTCCTCAAGAGTTTTTACCATTTCGAGCAATCCGCCGGGTACATAATAATTTGTATAGTTGGTATACGTGACGGCGGGCGCGCCAAACAGAAAAGGCGTTTCATCTGATTTTGACTGGGCTGAAATCATGAGTTGTTCGTCCAGAAACCGGAAAAACTCCGGGTTAGATATCCCGATATCCATTGCTGATTTTCTTACAGATTTTAGCGCATATGGAAGCACCCACACATCACGGGGATCATTCTTCAACAAAGCCAGCCAATCGCCGGTATCTAAAGGCGGAAAGAAGTGGTTTACCCCCGACACTTTCCAAACTACGTCGGAAATGCGGTAGGCCAACTCCCAGAACGTCTTCTGTTCAGCTGCCTCTCCAAAGTGCTTGATCGACTCCACAATCCATTTCTCGCGATCCTGCCATCTTATAATCTCTTTATCACCCTGGTAAACTTTCATGGAAGGGTTTATCGCCACTTTTGGAATTTCAATGCCCAGTTTCTCTTCGAGCGCCCGAAGCGGTTGATGTTCATCAAACCCAATCAACGTTGTAGCGCCCGACTCAAAAATGTACCCCTTTCTGTTGTATGATGAGCTGCAGCCGCCGGCCACATGTGAAGCTTCCAGAATTGTAACTTTGTAACCATCGTTAGCAAGCAGTGAAGCGGCAGTCATCCCGCCCATTCCTGAACCGACAATGATCACATCAGAGGTATTTGAGTATTTATCCATGCAGCATCAAACACCTAAGATCATGAGTTGGTTTCATTTGAAAAGATTATTTTTAAAACGGCCTATTCGGATATAGAAAAAGGAGATACGTCCTCATCCCAACAGAAAAGCGTTGTCGGGATTCGTCAGCATGACATGGTTTAATTAGGAAAAAAGGGCAGCCGATGGCTTTGCCTCGTCTGCCCTTTTTTTTCTTTAAACGGTCTTTGTCTTTCTGAGCTCCTAATCTTGCCAAAAGCGTGGCAACATTATTTGAAAGGTGACAGATCTAAAAGTCCCCTCTCGAGAGGGAATTGCCCCGTAAGGGATCCCTTCGGGAAGGGGTGTGTTCGTGATGGAAAAATCGTTGATTATAGCCCAAAAAACACAATTTATAAAACTGTCATCGGTAGGCCCCCTCCGGTGTTTTTGTGGCTGGGGTCGCCCCTAGTAGGGATGGCTATGCCAAAGAATCTCCATTCAATGTGTAGAAAAGTAAACCAACCCTGTTTTCAGAAAGAATTTGCAGAATTCCTGCCTCCATATAATTACCAGAATACCTGTTTGCTGTCTCAAACAGCATTAATTAAAAAAATCTCATCTATTTTTGTAAGGAAATGCACATTTACGGTTCATATATATAGGTAATATTGCCTAATTTAAAACACTAAAGGGGTAGTATCAAAAAACCGTGCTTACGTTTTCAGAAAGTTTCTGCCTGACATAAGCTCTATTTATTCTTTATGGGAAACTGGGATCAGATAGAATCCATTATCAATTCTGTGTTAATGCTTCCTGTCGAGGCACGGGTGAAGTACATTGAAGAACAGTGCGGAGAAGATACCGAGTTGAAAAAGGAAGTGATTGACTATCTCTCATCAATTGAAAATTCGGATGATTTTTTCAATGAGATTTCATTAGCCCAGGACGCAATTTTAACACAGTTGATACGCGATAAGAGGGAGTCCGGCTCCAACAGCAGCCTGCTGGGAACAACCATAGATAAATATAAGATCATTGAACTGATCAGTCATGGGGGAATGGGAACGGTTTTTATGGCTGAACGGTGTGATGGAGTTTTCAAACGAAAAGTAGCTCTCAAGCTTATTCGCCACGGAATGGATACCCCGGAAAATATCTCGCGTTTCGAACGTGAGAGGTCTATTCTGGCCGGGTTAAACCATCCCAATATTGCCGGCCTGATTGACGGCGGAGTTACCAAAAGCGGACTGCCCTACCTGGTGATGGAGTATGTTGATGGCATGCCCCTGGATGAGTATTGTGATCATAACCATCTATCTGTAAGGCAACGAATAAAGTTAGTAAAAACAGTTTGTGATGCCGTGCAATATGCTCACAACAACATGATTATTCACCGTGACCTTAAACCTGCAAATATCTTGGTGGATTGCAGTGGAAATGTGAAGATTCTGGATTTCGGAATTGCCAAACTCCTGGAAGGCGGCCTTAAAAGTGGGCCGGCCATTACGCAGGCTACTCAAAATCTGATGACCCCAAATTATGCATCACCCGAACAGATGCTGGGGCAGACCACTACTACGGCTACAGACACCTACTCACTGGGTGTGATTTTATATAAACTGCTTTCCGGATGTTCGCCGTTTAATCTTCAAAATACAAGCATTGTAAAACAGCAGCAGATCATCAGCAACAAAGTTCCCTGCGCTCCCTCCCGGTGCTTTTCTGCAATGGAATTGGAGAAAAAGGAGGAGCTTTCAAATCTCAGGTCTACAACACCGGTCAAGCTCTACAATGAATTAAAAACTGATATAGATGCGATTACATCAAAAGCACTTCGTAAAGAGATTGGCTCAAGGTATCAGACAGCCGATACTCTTTCTGAAGACTTAACAAGATACCTGTTTAATCTGCCTGTACTGGCTCATAAGGGTACATTCCGATATAAGGCTAAAAAACTTGTACTTCGAAAGTATAAAATAATAGCTGCAGCCGCCGCTGTTCTATTGGCTGTCACATCTTTTAGCATTTACCACACCAAGAGCATTACCACCGAGCGTAACCAGGCACAAACTGAAGCTGCTAAAGCGGCACAGATTACGTCACTGCTATTCGATCTGTTCAAGGCCAGCGAACCCGGTGAAGCCCTGGGAGATACCATTACCGCACAGGAACTACTGCAGAGGGCACTGCTAAGAGCCGACCTTCTAAGTGAACAGCCCGTTTTGCAAGCCCAAATGTATAGTGTAATTGGCCGTATTTATTACCAGCTTGGTAATTTTACTGACTCTTATTCACTGCTTGAAGAGTCAGTTAACATTTATACAAGAGAGTACGGGGCCGATCATATCGAAACTGCTTCAGTCATGGCCGGTTTGGGAGCCCTTCTTGGAGCGCAGGGCGATTTCAATTCAGCAGAAATTTTACTGAACAGGGCCCTTGGTATTTACAATAAAAACAGTGCTAGTGATGTGTCTATGCTTGCTTCCATACAAAGTGATCTTGGGTTTGTTTTAAGAAGACAAGGTGATTTTGAAGAGGCTGAAAAACTCTTCAGAAGCAGCAATGAACTTCTGAACAGGCATTTTGGGCCCAATCACATTCAAGCCGCCAATGTTCGTAACAGCCTTGGCTCCATTCTTTTTAATAAGGGTAATTACGAGGAGGCCGAAGAGATCTACCGTTCCGTTCTTGCAACACGGCTGCAGCTATTGGGAGGTTCTCATCCCGATGTTGGACAAAGCAAAAGCAGCCTGGGCGCTCTTTTGATGAATCTTGGGAATTTTGAAGAGGCTGAAAAACTCTTTCTCGATGCCTATCAAATCAGGTACAAAAGTTTAGGAAAAGCCCATCCTAATACGCTGCTCACACTAAATAATCTTGCCATCTTAAAACGTGACCGGGGGCTGCTGGATGAATCTGAACTACTATTTGAAGAAGTATTGGCTTACAGGCTGCAAACTCTCGGCGAAAAACATGCGTCAACTGCAATGACCTGGTTCTCGATGGGTGAGCTTCAACTCATGAAAAACAACCCTGCCGAGGCAAGGGTTCTGCTTGAAAAAGCACTTCCGGTTTTTGAATATGCTTTTTCACCGGCACACTCTTTTTATCTTCGTACAAAAATGACGATTGGGCAAACCTACTTAGCGGAAAACAATATTGAAGCCGCCGAAGATCTGATTTTAGAAAGCTACGAACGAGTCAAAAATATTCATAGAGTCAAGTCACTCGAACACGCCCTGGCCCATCACCAGGTTGGACTGCTTCATATGTCGCTGGGAAACTACAGCATTGCTGATTCATTCCTCACAAAAGCAAGTGAAACGCTGGGTGAAATAGAAAAAACAAAATCAATCCGGCAGCGCATTGTTCAAAATGACCTCGAGAGATTGAGGCAGGATTTGGTTGCCGGCACAATGCAAGAGCCTGCCAATAACTGATGTAAAATTGCTCGGTAGAGTAAATATTACCGAACATTAAATTGCCTTCAGATTGTAGTTCAGGAAATTAAAATTAATTTTTCTGCAGTTCTCTATACGCTTCTATAGACTGCTTCAAAATGTTATTTGCCTCTACTTCATCTCCAATACCTTCTACTTCTACAAATCCCTCTCCCTTGTAGTGTTGAAGCCATGAAACAAGAATCTCAGAAATGCCGGGGAATTGTTCCTGTAAGTCATTGAGTGAGTTTACAGTATCAAACCAGCTGTCCGGATCAATCGCGATCAATTTATCATCCTGTTCGCCACCATCGAGCATTTTTATAACACCGATCAATCGAACACCTGTAACAGTTCCTCTTTCCAGCTTAGGACCTAGTACAAATAGATCCAGTGGATCATTATCCCCACCAAGATGTTCAGGCAACCATGTTTGTGGTACCATTCCATAATTAGCCGGATACGGTAAATATCGAATCACACGGAGTGAATCCTCCCTGATCTCCCAAGCCAAATGGCCGCTATCCTTCTCAACTTCCCACTTTTGATTGGAACCGGCCGGAATTTCGATCACCGCGTTTACAAGTCCCTCATCTGTCAGAGCTGTAAAATCTTTGAGAAAGTTGTGAGTCTCAATTCTTTTTTCGTCAACTGTGGGTTGTGAGCACGAAACTGAAAAAATAACCAATACAAAAATGAGAAATGAGCGCATGAGAACTGATTTTTTTAGGGATTGAAAAAAGGCAAAAATAGTTATTAGAAATGCTCAATGTTGTTAAGAAACTGTAAAGAGATTTTTGATTGGTAATGAAAAGGTAATAGTAAAGTAACCTTGGGATAACTGTCGCAAATTAGTTTTAAGCAACTAAAAACTAATATAAGATCTCTTTTTATGGTCACCCAAGTTATGACTCTCAAATCCGTTATTACCGTTATCTTTTTGACCTTCCTTCTCAATAGTACTTCTTTTGCCCAAACACAAACATTGCGCGGTGCTGTTTTCAATGCCGAAAGTGGTGAGCCTCTGACCGGGGCAACTGTAATACTGGATGAAAACAGCTATTATGGAGTAGCCGGTTTAGATGGAACATTTATTATCCGAAATATCCCACTGGGTACGTATGAAGTTGCCGTCTCCTATATCTCTTTCGAAACGCATCGGCAAACCATCACCATAGGCACTGAACCTCTGCGCCTTGAGTTCAGGTTAAGCCCCTCAGTATCTGAACTGGGTGAACTAACTGTTATCGCAACCCGCGATTTAAGGAATGAGGAGAGCGCAAGGGCAACAGAAAGAAATGCCGATTTGATTCTAAATATCGTGGATGCACGATCAATTGATATATCTCCTGACGCAACGGTTGCCAATGTGGTTCAACGAGTTTCAGGCGTCTCCATTGAACGAAGCAGCAGCGGCGACGGTCAGCACGCCATTGTAAGGGGTATGGATAAGAGGTACAATTACACGCTGGTAAATGGTATTAAAATTCCCAGCCCAGAGGTTAAAAACAGGTATGTACCGCTTGATATTTTCCCCTCATCGCTTCTTGACAGACTGGTAGTATCGAAAACACTAACACCCGACATGGAAGGTGATGCTGTGGGGGGTGTAATTGATATGAGAATGCGAAATGCACCTGATCGATTTACAGTAAACGCTGATATCGGGATCGGATACAGTCAGCTCTACTTTAACAGAGATCGATTATCATTCAATTCCGGAGTCGTCTCTACAGAGTCGCCGCACGAAGCCAATGGTACAGATTACAGAGCTACAATTGATGATTTTCCTTTGGGCAACATAGATTTCAGAAATACTCAAGCTCCCGTTAACCGGAATTTCACACTTGCTGTCGGTAACCGATTTTTAGACAATAGAATCGGGTTTCTGCTTGCGGGAAGTTATCAGCAAAGCTACCGGGGAGCTAACAGCTTGTTCTTTGAAATGGATGTAGACCGGGAAGATAACAATCCATTCTACGATACGGTCGAAGATCGTCAAATATCCACGGAACAGAGCAGAGGCGGAATCCATCTGAAAACGGATCTACGTATTGATAACAACAATATTATCGAATGGTATAATGCAGGCATCGTTCTTGAGGAAAAAATGGCCCGGGCGGTTGTTGATACAAATCTCAGAATTGGCCGTTCTCAGGGACCCGGCACCGGCAGAATCAGTGAAAGTTTCAGATCCCGGCAGCAAACTCAGCAGATCTATAACAGTACTCTTCAGGGAACTCACAATCTGCTCAACAACGATATGAGAGTTAATTGGTCAGGTGTTTATTCTTTAGCCACAAATGATGACCCGGACATGGTTGACCTCAAGCTGATTACAGGTGCCCGCATTAATTCTGATGGAGAACTTATTCAGGAACCGGTTCTGCTCGACAGAGATCTTCGGCGAAGATGGACCAATAACAGTGATCAGGATCTTGCAGGGTATTTAGATATCAGTTACGTCACTGATCTTTTTAATCTTAACTGGGAGTTTAAGATTGGATCGATGTACCGGCATAAAACGAGAGAAAACACGTTTAATTCGTATTTGTTAAGAGCTTCTCCCATTACCCAGCAATGGACAGGTGATATTAACAATCATTCATGGCAGCTTTTCAATCCCGGAGGTACACCTACCGACCCGCTCAACTATGAATCGGAGGAAGATATCTTCGCCTACTATGCAATGACCAAAGTCAACTTCAGGGATCTGCAGGTGATTGGTGGTGTCAGGATTGAAAATACAGATTTTTCCTGGGAGTCAAGCGCTCCTCCTCAAATCAGTGGGAGAGTTGGCAACCGGAACTACAGGGATATTCTGCCAAGTATTCATGTTAAGTACTCATTCCTTCAAAATACAAATCTGAGGGCCTCATATTTCGAATCCATCAGCCGGCCAAACTTCTTTGAAGTTATTCCATACAGCATCAATGAAGATGACTTCAGAGAAAGAGGCAACCCGTTTCTCGAACGTACACAAGCAAGAAATTTTGACTTGAGATTTGAGTACTTCCCTTCCGCAGTTGACCAGATTATGATAGCCGGTTTCATAAAAGAGATCAAAAATCCAATCGAAGCAGCCCTGATATTAGATGGGCAGGCATTTATCCTTCAGCCGAATAACTTTGGAACAGCTAATAATCTTGGTGTTGAAGTTGATGTCACTAAATATATCAGAAATTTTGGCCTGAGAGCATTTTATACCTTTACAGATTCAAGAATTACAACAGTTAAGACGTTCCGGTTCAGAGATGCTAACGGTAATCTTACATCAGAATCCAGAGACCAAACACGACCCCTTCAGGGACAATCAAAGCATATCAGCAACCTTTCGCTACTCTATAAAAATGGACTTAGCGGTACCGATGCTCAGCTTTCAGCTGTCTACACAGGCCGAAGAATCATCAGTGTTTCACCCTACTTCGATAATGACATCTGGCAGCGCTCATTCTGGCAGCTCGACTTCTCCATTGAACAACGAATTCTGCCGGGCATCAGGGCTTATGCAAAAATCAATAACATTTTAAATACACCAATGCGAGCTGATGTGTTGCGGCCCAACACTGCAAATCCACAGGAAGCTTCCTACATCGATGTTTCGGAAACAACGCTGGTAAGAGAAGACTTTTTCCAGCAAACATACCTTTTCGGTATTAAGTATACACTCTAAACTATAGTTAAATCAAACATATATAAAACCCTATGAAACAAGCTAAATACATACTTTCAATCTTAATTTTCGCATCATTAGCTTTTGCCTCATGCTCGGAAGATTCTACATCGGTAAATATTGAGGATCCGGATGATAATAACGGTGATGATATTGTAACCATTGATGATAATACAACCGAACTGGTTGGCCAAATGCGAGGAACACTTCGTTCGGGAAGAACATACGAGCTGGTTGGTGACCTCATCATACCTGATGGTGAAGCAATTGTTGCCGAAGCAGGTGTAACCATTATCGCTGTGGGAGACGGTGGTGATATCGGTCCTGAAATCACCATTCATGGTGCATTCCACAGCCTTGGAACTGCAGACAACCCAAATCTGCTCACCGTACCGGCAAATCTAAGAACCCATGAAAACAGGTTCGCCGGCTTATGGGGCGGGCTTCAGGGAAGCGAAACTACAGCATCCATCGTTCTCAAGCACACAAGGATGGAATTCTTTGGCGGCGAAGGCGGCCCCGGCACGCCAAGAGCGGGACGAATCCGATATGGTATCTGGACTCTTAGCGATCAAACCGAAGTTGTGCTTGAAGACAGCTGGTTTTACGGAAGCAAAGACGATTTTTACAGGCCAGTTGGCGGTAAATTAAACATCGTGCGAAATGTTTTCGAAGAGATGGGAGAAGACGGTGGTGATATCATCAACGTAAAAGGCGGAACTGTTGGTAATATTGCTTACAACCTTGTAATTGGCGGTGCTACAAACGCATTTAAGCCTTCTGATGATGGTGAGAGTACAATACAGTCAACGATTGGAATTTATAACAATACAATTCTGAACAGCGGATTCAGAAGAGCAGGACTTAACCGTGGAGCCAATATCAATTTTGAGAATGGAGCACGGGGTTTTGCGTACAACAATCTGATCGTAAATAATAAGCGAGGTATAAGAGTACTTGATGATTCTGATCTGACCAATATCGACATCGACTACAACCTGTACTACGGAACACACCAGGAAATGGCAGAGGAGTTTATACCAACAGATTCTGAGGGCTCAACGCAACAGGTTTTAGGCGAGAATAACATATATGGTGGACCCGGAGACAACAATCCGCTTTTTGTTGATTATGATATTGATCTCTATACAATGTCTGACTACAACGCAGGTGAAAACCAGCCTTTGGAGATGAATATTGCATCACCCTGGAACTTCAGGCTGCAGGCAGGCTCTCCTGCCATCGGTGCCGGATCAACAGACTTCTCTCCGATTAGTGTAAGCTTTACATTGACAGGAGATGCTGCACCAACCATTCTAGCGCCAAATGCTGATATCGGTGCATATACTTCTGCTGGCGATGGTTTAACGCAGAATTAACCCTTTATTCAACGGATCAAGAATGAAGAAAAAAAGGCGGGCATTAAAGTCCGCCTTTTTTCTATAAATGAATTCATGAATTTCCAAATCAAGAGAATAAAACCACTCCTGATTCTTCTTTACAAAAATTTCTCAAAAACTAACTACTACCTGAATGAACAATAAATTTCTGTTAACTCTTGGAGCTTTAGCCATGTTATTGGCCGGCTCACTTTTTATTTCTGCATGTTCGTCCGACCCAACCTCTTCAAATGATGACGAAGATATTGAGATTGAGATAGTGAATTTTGCAGACCAGCGATTGCTGACACAGGTAAGGCTTGCACTTGACATCGAAAGTGATGTGGATATCACTCCGGATCTAATGCTGGAACTTGATACACTAAATATTAACGCAGGGAACGATACCAGCGGTGAGTTAACAGGAATCTCGGATCTTACCGGACTTGAATTCGCTTTAAATCTTGTATATCTCCGCCTTAGCGCAACGTCAATAACTGACTTATCCCCGATTTCGGGTCTTGAGAAAATCGATTATCTGAGGTTCAACAACACACCCATAACCAACCTTAGCCCGCTCTCGAATATTACGTCACTTACGTACTTTAATGCCAACTCGGTGACGGGAATAACAGATATCAGTCCATTATCAGGTAATACCGGATTAAGAACAGCCATTCTTCGAAATGTACCTTTTGGGAATGAAGGGATGGAAACCATCAGAAATTTTACAATCATCCATCGCATCAACATGAGAGATACGGGAGTAACGGATATTTCTGTTCTGGGTGAACTGATGGCCGATGGTGCACTTCTAAATACCACACCTTTTGCGCAGGAAGAAAATGGGGGCGCAGTTCTCGATCTGCGAGGCCTTGACGTGGAAGATTGGTCACCCATAGCTCCCTACATCAACCAAATCAGTGATCTGAGCGGAGTGCCTGCCAATGAAACTGTTTCAATCCCGGATCCGACGCTTGAAGATTTCATCAGAAATCTACTCGAGATAGATCCTCAAAATGAGATAACAACTCTATACATGTCGGGTATCGATACCTTGAATGTGAATAATATCAATGCAATTTCTGATCTAACCGGGCTGGAGTATGCACCGAATATCAGATATCTGCGCTTTGGAGGAACAACTGTTACGGATCTTACTCCTATTCAGGGATTGGAAAAGGTGGAATATTTACGATTTAATGACACAAATATCACAGATATCTCGCCTATTTCCGGCTACTCCTCACTTACTTATTTCAATGCCAACAGCGTAACCGGTATTACTGATATAAGCCCTCTTGAAGGCAACGAGAACCTGCAAGAAGCCATCCTGAGAAGCGTGCCTTTCGGAAATGAAGGAATGACAACCCTTAAAACACTCACGTCCCTCTATAGGCTAAACATGAGAAATACCGGCGTAACAGATATTACTATTTTGGGTGAAATGATGGCTGATGGTGCTTTGCTTAATAGTACGGCGGGCGCAGAAGCTGCCGGAGGTGCAACACTTGATTTGAGACAGCTAAGTATTAATGACTACTCACCGATTGAACCGTATTTGGATCAAATAGCGAACCTCGACGGATATCCCTCAAATTGATCTCCTATCTGAAAATGTAGAACAGGTGTGCGTTAGTTGTAATGCACACCTGTTTCATTAACCGATCTGAGGTTTTTTAAAAAGATAAACACAAATGAACATCAGGCAGATGCAGTCATTATTGTATATGATTTCCATCATTATCACTTCTTGTACAGTTGGAGTTGATGACGCAGATCAATCACTTGAATTTGTGGCAGAATACAATATGCAAGACCTTGAGATGGATAACAGGTTCACAGGCCCCCTTGCACTTGGTGAACTTGAAAACCGGCAGATCGATGAAGCTTCGGGGCTGGCCGTTAGCAGAAGTTTTCCCGGGCACGTTTGGACTCACAACGACAGCGGCGATCATAACAGAATTTTTTTAATCGGCTCTGACGGTTCTGATACAGCCACATTCAGAATACGAAACACAGGCAATCGGGATTGGGAGGATATGGCCATTGGACCCGGCCCGAAGGATGGCGTTAACTATATCTATGTTGCAGACATTGGTGACAACAGGGCACAGTACGATATAAAAACCGTTTACAGATTCAGGGAGCCCACGTCCGAAGATATCGATCCGGAGGTAGCCGTACAGTGGATTGAAGGTGAAGATGCTATTCGTTTCAGATATCCTGACGGCATGAAAGATGCAGAAACACTGATGATAGATCCATTTACTAAAGATCTCTATATCGTAACCAAGCGGGAATTCCCGGTTACGGTTTACCTGGCAAGGTACCCTCAGCCTCTTGATGAGGTTTTTGAACTTGAAAAGCTTGGAACACTTCCATTTACCGATGCAACAGCAGGAGATATCTCAGCTGACGGGTTGCAGATTACAGTAAAAACAAAAGAGCGTATCTATAACTGGACCAAAAAGCCGGATGAAACCGTTTCGCAAGCTTTTGAAAGAAAACCGGTTCAGCTTCCATACACTCCTGAAGTACAGGGTGAGGCTATTGCCTGGAGTGAAAATGGTCGCGGATACTACACCTTAAGTGAAGCCAAAGGCGGAATTATACCCGTTCTCTACTTTTACAGTTTGGATTCGTTTTGATTGATGTTACATTCAGTAACGAACAGCAAAACTTATCAATCCGGGCAGCACTTGCGGTATGAAAACTTTGACAGACCAGGTATCACAAAGAATCAATACTCTTTTTAAAGCACCCCACTCCAATCGGGTAAAAAGAAAACCACCCGGCCAAATACCGGGTACCCCAATCCATACCGGTGAGCAGAGGCTTGAGCATGTTCTGTTGACCGTTCACGACTTTGATGAAGAGCATTATGATGTGATTCCCATAAAAAAAATCGAAAAATCGAAGCCCTATCTTCAAAATAAATCCAAAACCTGGATTCAGGTTCGTGGTCTTCACGATATAGAGAAATTGAGAACTGTTTGGGATTACTTCAAACTCCATCCTCTTGTACAAGAGGATATTGTGAGTACATCACAGCGGCCAAAAGTGGAGCACTATTCAGATCATATTTTTGTGGTTCTTCGTATGATTTCACATAAGAGATCGGAGGAGGGAATTATGAATTTGCATTCAGAACAGATCAGTATAGTACTCGGCCAAAACTACGTACTTTCATTTCAGGAGAGTGACGAACCCATCTTTGATCCCATTCTTAAACGGCTGGAATTAACGACAACCCGGCTTCGGAAACTGGGACCGGACTATCTTGCCTATGCTTTAATAGATACGGTAGTGGATCACTATTTCCATGCTCTTGATGAAATTGGTGAATCCATTGAATTAGTGGAAGAATTGGTACTGGAGAGCCCGAAACCTGAATACCTGCACAAAATTCATGCCCTTCGCCGTGATTTAATCTATTTCAGAAAATCTGTCTGGTCTTTGCGTGATGGTATCAATTCGCTGATACGTGATGATCTCCCGTTGATTTCTGATGAAGTGAAGGTATATCTTAGAGACGTATACGATCATATTGTCCAGGTGATTGACAGCGTTGAAACCAGCCGTGAGATGGTATTCGGCCTGTTTGACATGTATATGTCGGGCCTGAGCAACAAAATGAATGAGGTCATGAAGGTGCTGACCATCATCGCAACCATTTTCATTCCCCTCACCTTCATTGCCGGGATTTATGGAATGAACTTTGATCCGGAAATCAGTCCATTCAACATGCCTGAGCTCGGCTGGTATTATGGATACCCATTCTCTCTTTTAATAATGGGAACTCTCTCAATCGGTATGATTCTCTTTTTCAGGCGTAAGGAATGGTTATAAGAAAGGTTAATGCCTCTGAAATAAGTTTAACCCGTTACCCTGAATACTCCCGGTGCTGCTTCGTACTCATCCCGGGCCGGATTCAATTCAATGCCAATCCCCTTTCCAAGCACTTTATCAAACAGAAATAGCAGTGAAGACCTGGCCTGAAGAAGCTCATCTCTTGAGTAGAGATTCCCATTATTTAACTTTGACATAAAGTACTCTTTTTGCCAGGATCTGATTTGTGAGGAGTGCGAAATGGATAGCTCATCCAGGAATTGGGTTACCCAGTTCAGGATTAACTTCTCAGTTAGATAGTCAGACTGTTTGCGGCGTAATTCAACTCTGAGTTTGGAAAGAATTAAGGTTCTGTTCATAATATTCTCTTTTTATAAGTATGAACCGGAAAAACCAAATTCCTTACAAAAAAAGTGAATTTTCTTTATTCCGAGTTGACTTTATTACTATTTATCGTATTTTTACGATGAATAGAGGCCAGGATAACCATGCATAACTCTACATGAAACTCTCAGAATTCAAAACATATTTATCAGGCGTATCAAAACTAAATTTTCTATTGCCGGATGGACAGCCTGTACCCTCCCATTTTCACATTACCGAAGCAGGTTTGGTCACCAAGCATTTTATCGATTGCGGTAAAACCATTCATCTAAAGAAAACAGCAATGTTCCAGCTTTGGACTGCCCAAGACGTATGGCACCGGCTCAAGCCGGAAACCTTAATTGAAATCATCAACAAATCAGATAAGGTTTTTCGTGGAGAAGACCCTGACGTGGAAATTGAGTACCAGATGGAGACCATTGGAAAATTCGGGCTCACATTCAAAAATGGAGATTTTATATTAACCACCACACATACCGATTGTCTGGCAAAAGAAAAGTGTGAAATAATCCCCGAAATGGCTAACCATTCAGACGTTGCCGATAGTGAAGTGGGATTTACCGTTTGTGAACCCTCAAGCGGTTGTTGCTGAGCAGTAAAAT
>REDT01000140.1 GCA_007693295.1 Balneolaceae bacterium | reverse complement strand
CAGGACGTGGAATACCCGAGTTTAATAATCCGGATAAAAAAGGGAATTACTTCATCAGGGTGAAGATATCACTACCCGAAAAACTGACAATGAAAGAGAAAGAGCTCTTTAAGAAGCTTGCTGATTTGAGAAAATAAACTCTTCTTTAGCCCGGCTTTTAAGTTTAGAATAGACCCCTTCTCATGTAATAACGTACTCCGGCGTTAAATACAAGCCGGTTACGGGTTTCGGTGAACGCCGCTGCCTCACTCCTTGTGTGACTGTATTGCAGGGTTGAAAAAATGGAAAGGTTATTCTCGACGAAATAATTGAATGAAGATCCAACAGAAAAATCAGAAAAGTTCAGGTCATTGATTCGCCGCTGATAACTGATAAATGGCTGGGCAAGAAACCGGTCAGTTATGGTGTGCAGCCACTCAGCCCTTGCGCCCAGTACATAGTATGATAAGTCATTGTCGCTGCTGAGATCATGGTTATAAGAGAAATCTGCTCTCAACCCCACCTGGTTTTTCAGATCCAGATTTTTATACCACCGCCCGAATAGGGTAGGATTTAAAAGAGTGCTTCTGCCTAGTTGTGAAGTTTCAACACCTGTAATTTTGTTTTCATTTTTTGAATATGAAGCCATATGAATGAGATTAACTCTTGTAACAACTTCCCACCCTTCAAGACGCTGACCAATGGTTTCTGACAACACATCGGTCAGGTAAAAAAGGTCGAATGGATTCAATTCCATAAGCTGCGTTGAGATTTCCGAGTCCATATCGTCCCAAAAATACTTTTCGGGGCGGTCGTACACCTGATTGTAGCCGTACACCCTTGTAAACTGTTCTGAAGCCTTTCTGAGGTCATCTATATTCATCTGTTGGTTCGTATCTAGTGCGTTCAACCGTTCGTTTAGGCGCAGGGACCGAATCATCGGGTTTACATTGCGAATTCTTCCATATCCTATTCCGCCGCTAATGTATGAATTTAGAAACCTGGTGAGCCGAACCAGATCCACATTTACATCATCGCCGGTTCTTTGCAGCCGCCTTGAATTGTTTTGTATAAGGAACCCTCCTAGACTGCCGACGATAAAAAGATCCTGCCGGTCCGTGTAAAACCGTTCACTCATCGACCCATTCAGCGCAAATTGAAAGTTTCTATTGAGATTTTCATCTTGGGTGAAGCCGGGGTTATTTACCCTTGAGTATTTGATTCTTGGAGAGAGCGACCGGGTTGAAACCCTCTCTTCCGATTCGTAAAAACGATGATAGGTTGGAGATAAATTTGCATCAATATCACTGATCGACCTGGATTCATCATCCCTGTCTATACCCTGAAGGGAGCTATTTAATGAAAAATCCCAAAAGAGATTGGAATATCCCCATGCCGGCAGCCTGTAATCCAGCAATGGCTGAATATTATCAGTGTCAGAAAAACCAACAGACTCCTGGGCAAAAGATGCCGATGTAAAGAGAGCGGATACAAATAGAAGAAGTAAAATTTTTTTCAAAACGGTTAGTTGAATTAAGGTTCAGGATTATGTTATTCATAAAAGGATTATTTAATAATAACATGATCATGTGATGTTGAAAGTAAAAAATATTATGCTTCTAATTAGTTGATTAAGAATGCTTTAAATTCCAATCTCTCTAATGAATAATGAAAGAGTAAAAATTTTACTGTACCGTAAAGGTGTAGGAGTTATCTTTCAGATAGATCATTTTAATTCAAATTTATCACTATGAAGCTGCTCTTACTCTTTATTGGATTCACTCTTATATCACACACCGGCCTGGAATCTGAAAAATGGGGTCAGGTGGGGCACTATGTTACAGGAGAGATCGCAGAATATCACCTTACTGATACGGCCAGGGAGAGAGTAAATGAAATTTTGGGAGACAAGTCTATGGCTTTGGCCACTGTGTGGATGGATGACATTCGATCAGACAGCCGTTATGACCACACCACTACCTGGCACTGGGCCACTATCCCGGATGGCATGACCTACGAGGAGGCAGAGCAGGAGGAGACAGGCGATATCATCTGGGCACTGGAAACCCTGATTGCAGAACTGAAACAGGGTGAACTGTCAGAAACTGAAGAGAGGGAAAAACTTAAAATGGTGATGCATATGATTGGTGATATTCACCAGCCGCTGCATGTTGGAACGGGTGAAGACCGCGGCGGAAACGATGTGAGGGTACAATGGATGGGGAACAACTCAAACCTTCACCGGGTATGGGACAGTGATATCATTAACTCCATTCAGATGAGCTTTACCGAGCTTGCACGGGAGCTGAATACTGCTACTGCTGAACAGGTTGCAGAGTGGCAGAAGGCTACGGTTCGCGACTGGGCTTACGAGTCGGTGAGCTACAGAGACAGAATATACGATCTGCCCGATGACCTGCGAATCGGATTTGACTACCGATATCAAAATAAGGAGATCGTCTTCAAACGACTGCTCCAGGCCGGCGTGAGAATGGCCGGTGTGCTGAATGAGATTTACGATAACTAAAGTCCCCTCTTGCCCAAAAGCAGGGCAATACTATTTAAAAGGTGACAGGTCAAAAAGTCCCCTTCCCGAAGTTTCGGGATTTCGAAAAGCACTCAACTTGAGAGGGGATTTAGGGGTGTGTTCGTGAAGAGAAAATCGTTGTTTTAAGAGTGTCCCCCTTCCCCCTTCTACTGTCTTTCTGAGGCCCCAGTCAGTGTTACTCTGGCTGGGGTCGCCCCTAGGGATGGCTATGCCAAAGAATCTCCACTCATATGTGTAAGATTCCGTTTAGCCCCGAACCCCAAAACGTCACCTAAAACTCCTTCAACACATCCCAGTGCAGGTTAAAATCAGCCGGGCTCCATAAAACAAACCGTACAAATGAAACCACATTCAGAGTGGGAGCCATCTCTTTAACGGTTTGAAAAGCGATGTTTGCAGCCTCTTTCATCGGATAACCAAATGCACCCGTCGATATTGACGGGAAAGCGATAGACTCAATTCCCTTCTTTTCAGCTATTGTAAGCGAATTGGTATAGCAGCTTTTTAACAGCTCCTTTTCAGGCTTATCTATGCCGTATACAGGGCCAAGGCAGTGAATGATATATTTGTTCTCCAGATTAGGGGCGGCCGTGATTACCGCTTCGCCGGGTTTGATAGGAGCCAGGGGGCGAGTCAGTTCAGTTAATTCAGGATCACCCACGTCATGAATTGCACCTGCCACACCACCTCCGGTGCGCAGTTCAGCATTAGCTGCATTTACAATTGCATCGCAATCACCCTGTTCAATAATATTACCGGTTACGAGTTCAATCAGAACGCCGTCAAATTTCACAGTTTTCATTGAGTCTCCAATATTTAATAGCCGTTACATAATAAGCTATTGAAAGATGCAAGCAAGACAAAATTGAATTTTTTTAATTTTGCTCTCAAAAAGTGTAGAAAATCCTGAAAAAATCCTGCTGGAATGTCTTGAAAAGAGAATATGAAGCGCTTTTATTGGCTCTGATGTAAGAATAGGTGTGTTTTTTTGTCAGAGTCAGAGAATTTTAAAAAGGAAGCGCTTCCTGTAAAAATGAAAATTGTAAGGGCTTTTCCGTGGAATTAGGTGGAAATAAATCCGAAAAATATTCTGGATATATGAAGGGATTGTTAATAGGGGTTAGATTGTAAGGGCTTTCATGTAATAATGTCGGTAAGATATATGTCAAAATATATTTTCAGATGTTTAAAAGTGTTGATTTCAGGCAAGTACAGTGATTATCTTTTCATCGAATTGATCAAACGGATCATCTCAATTAAATGATAAACTCAAACAAAGACATGAAATCGACAACGTACATTATCACTACAATCCTGCTCGCAATGTTGGGGTATTCCCCACTGCACGCAAGCAATACGGCAACCGCTACACCCGATTCAACAACAAACTCAACACACAGTTTTGAGACGTTGGAAAGAAGCCTTCTATATGGTTTGTCATCGGATGTAAACGGAGTTGTTGAATCTGCTCTTTTTAATGCAGTGAACTACAAGGTAGTATATCCTGAATTCTCCTCAGAGAGACTGATAACTACACTGAATCATATTGCATTGGAAGGCAGAACACACACGTTAAGGTTTAAAGCGTTTCTGACTCTAACATATTACAGAGATCAGGATAAATTTGAGTCACCATCTTACCTGGCAGATTTGATCGATATAAAAGATCAAAACAGAATATTCTACTACCTGCAAGACGAGATTCAAACAGCGCAATTTACCTCTAACTAATCTGATATATCTATATGCAAGGCCGGTCAGGATTAAATTTCTGATCCCGGTATTGTGCTTACCTGCCAGCAGTTCTAAAGAACTGTAGCCCAAATCTTAGATCCGGTTTAATTCATTGCATCACACAGAATGAATTAGCCGGATTTTTTTTGTTTAACCTTAGTTTCGCTTGCGCGTGCAAAAAATGAGCCCGTATAAGGGATCCCATCAGGGCAATATAGAAGCTAATTTAGGAGTGTCCCTCCGTCAGCCGGCGGAGGGCAATGGGGGATGAGAAGGAAGTGAATTCATATCAAAGATGAATATTTGAATCAAATCAAAACTCAGAGGGTCATCCCCCTCGGCTCTAATAGTCCCCCTTCCCACGTAGTGATCCCGATGGGATAAGGGGGACTATTAGAGCCGGTGCCTTATTCCATATCCACACTAATTAAAAAAGCGGTCCTGATCTCATGAGTTTTAAGGAGACTTCAGTATTGTTATTTGAACAGGTGAATTCCCAATCTGAATGATATGTGTCGTGATGTTAGAGTATTTATCCATCAAACTGGCATAGTACTGCCAACTCTTGAAGAAACTACTGCGAAATCATCCGGTTATTGTGGGTTGTCTGTAATTCCGACAGGTTGAATTACAGAGGTACGGTTTTCGCTTCTTCATAAATAAAAATCTAATGGAGCGATTATGAATTTCAATAAATTTACAATTAAGGCACAAGAGGCGATTCAGGCGGCACTTGAGTTTGCCCAAAATGAAAATCATCAGGCAGTAGAGCCTGCGCATATCCTTAAGGCCCTTTTATCTGACTCTGAAAATGTTACCGTAC
The DNA here is from genome assembly GCA_007693295.1 of Balneolaceae bacterium. Taxonomy (GTDB): domain Bacteria; phylum Bacteroidota; class Rhodothermia; order Balneolales; family Balneolaceae; genus Rhodohalobacter. The sequence continues at coordinate 11,319 of REDT01000140.1, read as the reverse complement.
AGGTGTTGAAAAAGATAGGAGTTTCATTGAACAGCCTGATGGATCAGCTGGACCGGGCCATTAAAACATTTCCGGTTGTAAAAGGAGCTTCGGTCTCCGGTCAATATCTTTCCAACAATACTAAGGCTGTTTTTGACACTGCCCAAAATGAAGCATCGAAGCTGGATGATGAGTACATCAGCTCTGAGCATGTTTTGCTTGGAATCTTGTCCGTATCATCAGAAGCGGGTAAACTGCTGAAGGATCAGGGTGTAAAGAGAGATCAAATTCTTAATGTTTTAAAAGACCTTCGCGGAACTCAAAAAGTAGATGACCCCAACGCGGAGAGCCGCTACCAGGCGTTGAAGAAATATGCCAAAAACCTGAACGAGCTGGCCGAAAAGAATAAGCTGGATCCGGTTATCGGACGGGATCAGGAGATACGAAGAGTGATGCAGATTCTTTCTCGCCGTACAAAGAATAATCCGGTTCTGGTGGGTGAACCCGGTGTGGGGAAAACCGCAATTGCTGAAGGCCTGGCACTGCGCATTATAAATGGTGATGTTCCTGAAGGCCTGAAAAGCAAACAGGTTATTGCCCTGGATATGGGCGCCCTGGTAGCCGGAACCAAGTTTCGGGGAGAGTTTGAAGAGCGGCTTAAGGCAGTGGTGAAAGAGGTGATTGATTCGGATGGCGAGTTAATTCTCTTTATTGATGAAATTCATACACTTGTTGGGGCCGGGGCCACCGAAGGCTCGATGGATGCAGCCAACATTTTAAAACCCTCACTGGCTCGCGGTGAACTCCACGCGATTGGTGCCACCACGCTTACCGAGTACCGAAAATATATTGAGAAAGACAAGGCGTTGGAAAGACGGCTTCAGACGGTTTACGTGGGTGAACCCAGTATCGAAGATACGGTTTCCATACTGCGTGGCCTGCAGGAGAGATATGAGGTGCATCATGGGGTTCGCATAACAGATGCGGCAATTGTAGCGGCAGCAGAATTGTCTCACAGATACATATCTGATCGCTTTTTGCCGGATAAGGCGATTGACCTTATTGATGAAGCGGCTTCAAGGCTGCGGCTTCAGATCGACTCGATGCCCGAAGAGCTGGATAGCATAGAGCGCCAGATCAGGCAGCTTGAAATTGAGCGTGAAGCATTGAAGCGTGAAAAAGATGAAGCGAAACTGAAAAGCAACGAAAAAGAACTGGCAGATCTGGAGGAGAGGAGAAAGTCGATGCGTGCCCAGTGGGACCATGAGAAAGGGCTGATCCAGAAAACCCGCGAAATGAAGCAGGCTATTGAAACCGCCCGTAACCAGGCCGACAAAGCCGAGCGGGACGGGCAGTACGAAAAAGTTGCCGAGTTGAGATACGGCACCATTGCCCAGCTTGAAAAGGATCTTGAAGAGACCAAGAAAAAACTGGATGATGTGCAGGATGGCCGTTCACTTCTGAAAGAGCAGGTTGAGGCTGAAGAGATAGCGGATATTGTTTCCCGCTGGACCGGAATACCGGTAACCAAGATGCTGTCGAGCGAGCGCCAGAAATTGCTCAGGCTGGAAGAGGAGCTGCATAACCGGGTGATTGGGCAGGACCAGGCCATTGAAGCCGTCTCCGACGCTGTACGGCGTGCTCGTGCAGGGTTACAGGATGAGAACCGGCCCATTGGCTCATTTATGTTCCTGGGATCTACCGGAGTGGGTAAAACCGAGCTGGCGAGATCGCTTGCCGATTTCCTGTTTAATGATGAAGATGCCATGATTCGCATCGATATGAGCGAATATATGGAGAAGCACAGCGTGAGCCGGTTAATCGGTGCGCCTCCCGGATATGTAGGCTACGATGAGGGCGGACAACTTACCGAAGCCGTTCGCAGAAAACCCTACTCTGTAGTATTACTTGATGAGATCGAGAAAGCACATCCTGATGCATTTAATATTCTGCTGCAGGTACTGGATGACGGCCGCCTGACGGATAACAAAGGCGTTACGGTAAATTTTACCAACACCATCATTATTATGACCAGCAATATCGGTTCGCACCTGATTTCGGAAGAGATTGAAAAAAGCGGCGGAGAGATGGATCATGCCGTTTACTCTGAACTGCAGGATCAACTGCTCGAACTTCTAAGGAAAACCATACGCCCTGAGTTCCTTAACCGGATAGATGATGTGGTTGTATTCCATCCGCTGGACAAAAGACATATCCGGCAAATTGTGGATATTCAGCTTAGACGGGTTGATAAAATGCTCAAGAAGAACAAAGTGTCTGTATCAATACCCGACAATGTGAAAGACTGGCTTGCAGTGCGCGGTTATGACCCTGTATATGGAGCCCGGCCCTTGAAGCGTGTGATACAAACCCAGATCGTCAATCAGCTTGCAAAACAGCTCATTCAGCGTGAGGATGATTCGAAGGGCATTGAGTTTGAGGCAACCATCAGTCAAAACGGCAAAAAGCTCGAATTTGCTGAGGTCTATAGCGACGCAGAAGCCTGGGCCGATTAACCTCGTCTGACGACTTTTGGAATGATTAAACCAAGGCAGCGAGACGTTCAGGCGTCTGACGAGTTCCCGTGGTTGAGCTGAAGATCCCTCCACCGGTGGGCGAAACAGGATTCCTTGCCAGGATCAATTCGACAGACGAGTGGTTTGGGCATGTCGGTGTTATTGGGTAGTTCCACTCGTCAGTCGAAGACCCCTCGCCTGATAAGCCGCACGAAATTGCCATTTGATAGCAAATTAGTTATCATCTATTATGATTAAAGCACTCAATCCAGCTGAATTGCTCAAGGAAGCCCGAAAACGTGCAGGCCTTACACAACGGGAGCTTGCCGAAAGGGCAGGCAGGGCGCAGCCTGCGATCGCAAAGATTGAATCCGGTAAAACCGACCCTTCCACCTCCACATTAAATGCTCTGATTGAAGCCGCCGGGTTTGAATTGCATGCTGAATTAACCGTTCGGCCTGTTTCAGACAGCCACATGCTCGGGGACGTGAGCCGAATTCTAGGCCTTACCCCTGAAGAGCGCCTTCTCGAACTGGCAAATGTGGATAGATTTGTAAATGGAGCAAAGCGTGTCTCATAGAAACACATTTGATCCTGAACGGATCATCCGAACACTTGCAGATTATGGTGTAAAATATGTTCTGATAGGCGCTTTGGCAGCAAGGCTGCAGGGGTTTCCCCGGGTTACATCAGATGCCGATATTACCCCAAAATTTGAGGAGGCGAATATAAAAAGCCTTGCCGCGGCGCTCCGGGAGCTGAAGGCCAGAGTATATACAGATCACCATCCTGAGGGAATAGGTTTTGATTGTTCAGCCAAAAACCTGATGCAGGCGGAGATGTGGAACCTGGTAACCTCCGCCGGAAGAATTGATATCGCCTTTAATCCGGCAGGTACATCCGGCTATGACGATCTGATAGAGGAAGCCGTTAAATTTGATGTTTTTGGCACGATAGTTTACGCAGCTTCACTGGGGGATATCATCAGATCAAAAAAAGCCTCCGACCGCCCGCAGGACCGTCAGGATGTGATTCTTCTTAATGAAATGATTCAAAAGATGGATAAAGGGAAAAGCGAATAACTCGAAGACCCCTCGTCTGACGACTATTGGAAGGAATAAAGCCAATGCTGCGAAACGTTCAGTCGTCTGACGAGTTCCCGTGGTTGAGCTGAAGCTCCCTCCACCGGTGGGCGAAACAGGATTCCTTGCCCGGTTCCCGTGGTTAAGTTCAAGATCCCGCCACCGGTGGGCGAAACAGGATTCCTTGCCCGGATCAATTCGACAGACGAGTGTTTTCGGGCAGGGCGGTGTTGTTGGGTAGTTCCACTCGTCAGTCGAAGGAGGATAATAGTTCTGGCGGATTCAGCCCCTTCAGCTCTTCCTTCACAAACTCCCGGCCTTTACGCACGAGCTCACCATCAAAATAGACATCTGCGCCGATACAGACCAGGTCCCAGTGAATGTTGCTGGAGTTGCCGTTGGAGGCAATTTCGTAATCCTTGCCCAGGGTGAGATGGTTCGACCCGTAGATCTTCTCGTCAAAAAGAATATCGTACATCGGTTCTTTAATGATTGGATTGAGGCCAAAGCTGAATTCGCCAAATCGGCGGGCTCCCTCATCGGTGTCCAGAATCTCTTCAAGGGCTGAATTGTTGGAAGAATGAAAGTCTGTTACAACACCATCTTTTACGATCAGTTTAACAAATTGAAATGGCTTTCCCTGGTAGACCGATGCAGAGTAGGTGATCTGCCCGTTCACTGAATCGATAATCGGGGAGGAGAATAGTTCACCGTCCGGGATATTTCGCTTTCCATAACATGGAATCCAGTTCTGACCTTTTACGGAGAACGAAATATCGGTGCCATCTCCCTTTAAGTGGATCATGTCGGTCTTTCGAAGCAGCGATTCAAGTGGTTTCATGGCCTCAAACAGCCTATTGTAATCGAACAGGCAGGCTTCGTAATAAAATTGCCGGAATTTCTCGGTGGGTATTTTTGCATTCATCGCAAATGCCGCAGATGGATATCGCATCACGGCCCATTTGGTGTTGTTTACACGCTCTTCAAAGTGAACCGGGTTCAGGAATTTCTGTGAATAGGCCCTGTTAGCCGCTTTTGAGACTTCAGAATTTTCATAAATGTTTTCAGCACCCCTTATGCCGATAAAGGCGTCCATCTGTTTCATCAGGGGAAGCTGATCGGCTTCAGCCTGATTAATCCAAAAGGCCTCATCTCCACTCTCCAGAAGGATGCGGTTTATCTCGGGATCTTCAATTTTAATAAAGGGATTTGCCTCTTTTTCACGAACAATTTCTGCAAGTGCACGCAGCAAACCGATTCCGTTTAAGCCAATAAGCTGAAGAAGGATATTTTCACCCTTCTTTAATTCTACGCTGTGGTTTAAGAGCTGTTGTGCAAGCTTATGGTCTTCGCGGGTATACATGATTATGATTGATTTAAATTTAAAATTTCGTCGCAGAGGTTCAGTTCATCTGTCTGGTTTGAAGCAATGATCACCATTTTACCCTCATCGCGATAGCGGTTTACCAGCGCGCTGATAATGGCTTTGCCGTCTTTATCGAGGTTTGCCCCGGGTTCGTCAAGAATCAAAACCGGAGGGTTCTTGATATTCGCTGCGGCCAGTTTAACGCGTTGCTGCTGTCCTGTCGACAAATTTCCATAAGGCTGGGCTGATAGTTTCCGGGCCTCAAAACGGTCTAATAATGGGTCAATATCTATATGTTGAGCAGAATTTTGAAGCTCAATTAAAAACTGTAAATTCTCTGATACAGTGAGTTCTTCGTACAACTGAACATAAGGTGCGGCAAAACCGACAAATGGTTTAATCTCTTTGGGCAGATAGTTGTTTCCTCGATATTGCCAGTTAATAGTTCCTGAGGTAGGTTTGACCAGTCCGGTTAAACATTTAAGCAGCGTTGATTTACCGGACCCGTTCGACCCGGCAATACCCAATACAACAGTTTTAAAAGAGAAATTTAACCCCGATATAACAAGTTTCTGCCCATACCGTTTTTCCAGTGATTCAGCGGTTAGAATGATCATGGTTGTAAGGTACTTTGCCGTTTTTCAAAAAGAAAGGAATATCCGTTTAAACGCAATTTTTTAAGAAATTTATATAGAAGTATCTCAATAAAAGTTGATATTAGAGATTGATTCAGGAAATTAATAATCCTTGAAACGTTAGCCACTATGGAGCGAATTGTACGCCAAATTACAGAAAAGTTACTACAGAAATTACCGACTCACAGAGAATTTTATACACCGGATGACCTCCATGTTTTAGATATTCCCGAGTTTATTACCGAAAGGCTCGTTTTAGAGATGAATCAGAATCTGAATGATTCTCTGAATCCGCCCGATACGGAATGGGCTTCAATGGACAAAGATGCAGTTCAGTTTGCATGGCGAAATTTTATTGAGGCGATAAAGGCCGAAGTGAGAATGCCTCATACGTACGCTCCATCTCTTTTTGAGACAGCCATAGCAGACACGCTCGAGCTGGCCATTCAACCCCGTAAAGCTATTCCGGATACTCTTTTTGGCGTGGATGAGATTCTTACCATCGAAGTAATTAAAAAGAGAATTAAGTATATAACCGTTGGCCGAAAACTGGCAGCAGCTCTTGCCCGCTACATGGAAAAGAAGAGCAAGAGTTCTCTTACCCTTGAGCAGTGCCGTGAAATTGTAGAGAAAGTAGATGATAAACTGATTGCCGGATATAATTCACTCGACTGGGCCAAGGAGGTTGAAGCTATCTTTTTGATGGCCGGCCCCGATGTAGATACAGATCTGTTCAGGATCTATTTTGAGGATAAGAGAAAGCCAAAACTGGCAAGAAAATTTGATAAGATCAACACACCGGTCAACCGTACAAACTTCATAGAAGTACTGTCTACTCCCGATTTCTCTGAAACCGAAGAGAAACCTGAAATAAAACCGGCGGCAAAAAAACCTGCCGAGCCTGAAACTGTACCTGTTAAATCCGGTCTCAAAACCGATAAAGCGGATAAACCTGAGAAGAAAAAGGATTCTTTAACTCCCGACGATACTATTTTGGGCTCCTTTCAGCGAAAGAGAGTATCATCATGGGAGGATGAAGATGAACCGGCGGAGGAAGAAGAGCGAGCGGAAGAGCCAATTGATGATGATTGGAAAAAAGAGCCTCTGCATGAACGGTTTGTATTTGATGAATCGGAAGCAGAGAACCTGGAACCATCAAACGAAAAGACTGCTGAAACGGATAGAACGGATATTGACAGAAGTATAACCAATGAACCTGAACCTGACTATAAAGTGAGAGAGGAGGGTGTTGAAGAACAGGAATCCTTTTCCAAGAAAGAGTTGGATTTTGACCTCCTGAACAAATGGAGAAAAATAGGGGGAATCAGTGAAGAAGAGGAAGATCTGGTTTTAAGTGAAACCGAAAAACCTGATGATTCAGATGATGAGCAGGTAGCTTCAATTGAGCTTTACAATGAAACCGACGAAGAAGAAGAGGTGCCGATGTGGAGGGCTTTTCTTGAAAGGGAAGACCTGAGTGATTTGAAGGAGGATGAACAGGGTTCTGATCGGGGCGATACCGGTTACTATGGTGAAGAGTTTGACGAAGAGGAGTATAAAGCTGCTTTTGAGGCTTCCGAAATGGCAACCCGTATAGACCAGTGGCTGGGCAAGGATAAACAGAAGTATGTTAGAGAAATTTTCGACAAATCAGAAACGGCCTACAATGACGCCATAACTGAAATTACACGGTTTGATGATTGGAAAGGCGCTTCAAAATTCATTAGAAATGAGATTTTTGAAAAAAATAATGTTGATATTTTTGATTCAGTTGCTGTTGACTTTACAGACAGACTTCATACCTTTTTCATAGAATCAAAAACTTAAATAAACCCCGGGAAATGTCTGATAACGAAAAAGTTGAACGGCTTTTAAAACTCAGAGAAGAGTCGAGACTAGGTGGCGGCAAAGATAGAATAAAGAAGCAACATGAAAAAGGAAAACTGACGGCTCGTGAGAGGTTAGATATTCTTTTAGATAAAGGGAGCTTCCAGGAGATTGACGCCTTTGTTACGCACAGAAGTTCTGCCTTCGGACTTGATAACCAAAAATTTTTAGGGGACGGCGTGGTAACCGGAAGCGGTAAAATTAACGGCCGCCCGGTATATGTATTCAGCCAGGATTTTACTGTATTTGGTGGTTCACTCTCTGAAACACATGCTGAGAAGATTTGTAAAGTGATGGACCTGGCTCTGAAAAACGGGGTACCGGTTATTGGCTTGAACGATTCGGGAGGCGCGCGCATCCAGGAAGGGGTAAGCTCGCTTGGAGGTTATGCAGAGGTGTTCTGGCGAAATTCCATGGCGTCGGGAGTGGTTCCTCAAATATCAGCAATTATGGGTCCTTGCGCAGGAGGAGCGGTTTACAGCCCGGCTTTAACCGATTTTGTATACATGGTAAAGAATACGAGCTATATGTTTGTTACCGGGCCCAATGTTGTGAAAACCGTAACCCACGAAGAGGTAACCTCCGAAGATCTGGGTGGAGCTTCTGCGCACGGAACAAAATCGGGTGTGGCTCATTTTGCAACCGAAAATGATGCCGACTGCCTGAATAAAATCAGGCAGCTTATGAGCTATATTCCTCAGAATTGTGAAGAGAAGACCCCGCACCTGGAAGAGAGAGAGCCTGACTCTGCTAAGGCTGCTGCGCTGGATAACCTGGTGCCCCTGAATGCCAATAAACCCTACAACATTAAAGACGTGATTGAAGGAGTGATGGATAAAGACTCCTTCTACGAGGTTCATGAAAATTATGCGGATAATATAGTAGTAGGGTTTGCACGCCTGGAAGGACGCTCTCTTGGTATTGTGGCCAATCAACCCCTCTCACTTGCTGGAGTTTTGGATATTGACGCCTCAGTGAAGGGAGCACGGTTTGTTCGGTTCTGTGATGCTTTTAATATTCCACTTGTTGTTTTTGAAGATGTGCCGGGATTTTTACCTGGAACAGATCAGGAGTGGGGCGGAATTATAAAACATGGTGCAAAGCTTTTATACGCTTTTTGTGAGGCAACCGTACCCAAAATGACGGTTATTACCCGCAAAGCCTACGGCGGGGCCTACGACGTGATGAATTCGAAGCACATCCGGGCAGATTATAATGTTGCCTGGCCCACTGCCGAAATTGCAGTGATGGGCACGAAAGGCGCTGTTGAAATTATTTTCCGCCGGGAGATCACAAAAGCAGGCGATCCGGAAGCCAAACAGCTTGAGCTTGAAGAGGAATACAACCAAGAGTTTGCTCACCCTTATAAAGCCGCAGCCAGGGGTTTTATTGATGATGTAATCTTACCCTCTGAAACCCGGCAGAAACTGATACATGCTTTTGAGCTCTGTCAGAATAAAGTGGATAGTGTGCCAAAGAGAAAGCACGACAACCTGCCGCTTTAAATGTGGCCTGATGAATTAATGATTAACGCAGCTGAAAAATTATCCCGGATAACTGCCGGCGATATAATTTCTGAGTCCGTCGATTTCTAACTTTTGCTGGTCTATTACAGATTTCACAACATCACCAATCGAAATAATGCCAACAAGTTTGCCATTATCCAGAACCGGCAGGTGACGAATTTTCTTTTCGGTCATCAGCTGCATACACAAATTGATGTTATCAGAGCTGTTAACGCAAAAAACCTGATTGACCATAATTTCTTTTACAGGAGTAGTGGCAGATGTCCGGCCTTTCAGAATAACTTTATTCCGGTAGTCACGTTCGGAGATAATACCTTTAATCTTATCATTTTCGAGCACCATTAACGCACCTATATTCAGATCAGCCATTTTTTTTATGGCGTCATAAACCGTTTCCTGGGGATGTACAGAATAAACCTGATTCCCTTTGCGATTTAAAATATCCTTTACTGTCATATACCCTCCTCTTATAATTAGAGTTATTCATATATATCAATAAACAGTTTTTTTACTTTTTGCAAGAATTAATTGGTAAAACATTTAATTCTCAAAATTATTTAATCAATTCAGCACCAATAAGATAGATGAATTTATTTGAAGACGAAGCTACCGGGAATCAAAATCAACAGGATGAGATCAAAAATCAACCCCTGGCAACCCGAATGCGTCCCAACTCTCTGGAAGAGTTTGAAGGCCAGGAGGAGTTGGTGGGTGAGGGGAAGATGCTGCACCGAATGATTGCGAGCGGGGTAATTGGGTCGCTCATCTTTTACGGGCCACCCAGCTCCGGTAAAACCACGCTTGCGCATGTGATATCCCGTGAAATAGACGCCCGTTTTGAAGTTATAAATGCGGTATTGGATGGTGTAAAAGAGCTTAGGAGCGTAGTGGCTAAGGCTGAGCACCAGAAAAAGGTGAACGGTAAAAAAACAATTCTTTTTGTGGATGAGATCCACAGGTGGAATAAGGCGCAGCAGGATGCGCTGTTGCCGCATCTTGAGTCCGGAGTTATTACGCTGGTTGGTGCCACCACAGAGAACCCCTTTTACTCCCTGGTTAGCCCTCTTCTCTCAAGATGTCAGCTATTCGAGCTGTTTCCCCTTACCAAAGAGAATGTGTTGGCAATGATTAACCGATCGCTTGACGATGAAGTGAGGGGGCTTGGCTTTATGGAAATAGAGGTGAGTGATGAGGCCAAGAGTTACTTTGCTGAATATGCCGGCGGTGATGTGCGCAATGCGCTAAATGCACTGGAAGTTGCGGCTCTTTCCACACCAAAAAGCAGTGAGGGTGTGGTTGAGATAACCCTTGAAATTGCAAAAGAGTCTATTCAAAAACGAAATGTACGGTACGACAGGGGCGGCGATGAACACTACCACTACGCATCCGCTTTTATTAAATCGATGAGAGGGTCTGATCCCGATGCGGCCCTATATTGGTTAAATGCCATGCTTGAAGGGGGTGAAGATCCCAACTTCATATTTCGGCGAATGCTCATTTTTTCATCAGAGGATGTAGGAATGGCAGATCCTTATGCACTTTCAGTGATTCATTCAGCTCACGAATCATTTATGAAAACAGGTATGCCGGAGGGGCTGTACTTTCTTGCACACTGTGCGATCATGCTTTCGCTTTCACCAAAAAGCAACAGCACAAAGGCGATATTTGACGTGAACAGTGAGGTGAAACAGAAGGGGCCCGGTGTGGTGCCGCCTCATCTGCGAGATAAAACAGCAAATAAATTAGCCGCGCGTTATCTGGCTGTTGAAAATGCTTCTGAGAAATATAAATACCCTCATGAGTTTGGAGGGAATTGGGTTCGGCAGCAGTATTTGCCCGATAAACTGAAAGAGATGAGCTGGTATAAACCCGGCAGCCAGGGAAGGGAACCTTCGCTTTGGCAGCGCCTTGAGAAGATTAAGAGTGAGCAGAATAAATAGAAAAATTTGCATGGCCCTTTAAAAAAAATCTTGCCCGGAATTATCCATTCCGGGCAAGATAAGTATTGGAGCTATTGCTCTATGTCTACCATAACATGAGCTCTTTAATCAAAAAAATAATCCATTGATCTCTCTTAAATAATAAAGTGAAAAACAATGCATGTCAAATTAAATTAAGCGTTTTCGGCTTGTCAATATTTAAAATTAACATAATAGACTGGAAAAGCGCTTTTAATTTAAAAATAAAAATTTCTTAAAAAACAGTGGCCCGGATTATGAATGGAGAAAGGCGGGGTTCTGTCAGCGTTGACAAAAACTCCAGCGACCCTGAATCACGGATTTCGCCTATGCGCGATCCCAAAGCAACGCTGTTCCCCAAGGGATCCCT
>REDT01000206.1 GCA_007693295.1 Balneolaceae bacterium | reverse complement strand
CATCCGTCAGCTGACGGATGGCACTCAACGCTGACAGAAACCCGCAAAAAGCGCGGGAATGCTGTCAGGTTTCGGCCGTCACCATAACGCCAGTGTAAAAAATGGAAAAACAGGAACGTAATTTTTAAAAAAACTCTTATCGTAGCGACGCTCGAAACCGTTCAATAAGAATAACCGATTACTACTATTTGCAGATGTTAGAAATGATACAGGATTACGATACGTACAGTGAGGAAGATTTTAAAGTTTGGAGAACCTTGTTCGAAAGGCAGATAAAGAATCTTGAGGGAAAAGCTCATCCCGAATACCTTAGATGCCTCAATAGTTTGGATGAAGTTCTGAACCCAAACAAGATACCCCGTTTTGAGGAGCTAAATGAGAAGCTGCTGGCGGGCAACGGCTGGTCGATTGTCGTTGTTCCCGGACTTATCCCCGTAGATCAATTTTTTAAATTGCTATCTGAAAAGAAATTCTGTTCATCCACCTGGCTCCGAAAGATGAGCCAGCTCGACTATCTGGAAGAACCCGATATGTTTCACGACATCTTTGGACATATTCCTCTGCTGATGAATCCGGAGTATGCAAAATTTGTACAGCAGTTCGGTCAGCTTGGCGTGAAGTATGGAAGTAATAAAACAGTCGAAAAACAGCTTCAGAGGCTCTATTGGTTTACAATAGAGTTCGGCTTGATCAAGCTTGGAGAGCACAAAAGCATTTATGGAGCCGGCATTATCTCCTCATCGGGCGAATCCAATCACATTTTTGAAGATGAGATTAAGGTCTCTCCTTATGATGTAGAGAAAATTTTAAACAACGATTTTATCACGTCCGAAATACAGACTCAGTATTACGAAATTGACTCATTTGAACAGCTTTATCTTTCGGTAGGGGAGCTGGAGAAGAGTTTAAGGGAAGAGTTGGCTGTTTAGTTGACCGAGAAATCCTGGTTGTATGGATTTATATCCGCTCTTTCCCTGATGATGATCGATTCATAACCGGTGGATACGTGGTAATTGTTGCAGGACCTGACCAGCATGCTGTGCCGTTCACGAACCAGCCGCCAGTTGTCTGATTAAAGGGCGTCTTCTAGCTTTGCGATAGCCGGTAATAGCATCGTTTTTTTTGAGTTTACAGGATCAATTAAAAAAGGATGCTCTTTCTTGATATCCGAATACAACCTCCTTATCTACTCTATGAAAGAAAAGTGTAATTTAAAGAGCTAAACATTTATGGATTTACAGATCACAGGTACCATCAAACAAATATTGGAAGTGCAGTCGGGCGAGAGTAAAAACGGTCCGTGGAAGAAGCAGGATTTTATCCTTGAAACCCCCGGTAAATTCCCAAAGCCTGTCTGTGTTACTCAGTGGGGCGATCAGATCGATCAAAACAATATAGCAGTTGGAGAAACGGTCACTGCATCTATCGATATCCAGAGCCGGGAGTATAACGGACGCTGGTACACCGATGTAAAAGCGTGGAAAATTGAGAAAGGAGAAGGCGCATCGAGGAGTGAAACTCCGCCGCCACCCAAAGATATCGACTTCGGCCCTTATGACGAGGATGACGCTCCGTTTTGAGCCGAATCTTGATTTAGCACATTCTCAAAACTCCTTGCAAAAGGCTGAAATGAGTTGCATTATGTAATTTCCATATATAATGAATTGCCATGCTCGAAAAACTAAAGTCGTTTGTTGAAAACATTGCCAAAGTTGAGCCTTTCGATGCTGCCCGTTTTAATGATCCGCTGGCCCTGCAAACCACTTGGACTCCCGCAAAATCGGGCGGAAGCAATTTCCATACCCACAGGCTGGTCGAAGTGGACAATCATCGCCTGGAGTTCAGGGCTACATGGGGAGCAAAGCTTTTTGCGGCCGTATTCATCGCAGTGGGTGTGGGTGTAGTGCTCATCGAGGTCCTGTTTGGGTTTGTGGATTCAAATACCGGCGAGGCGGCCAACCCACTGTTTATCTATCTTTTCGGCCTGCTGTTTGCCACTGCCGGAGGCTGTATGTACTACTTTATGTCTACACCGAGAGTGTTTGACAAATGGGCAGGGCTTTATTGGAAAGGCCATAAGCAGCCTAAAGGTATTCATGATATCAGCACAAAAAAGAACAGTTCACGAATCAGCGATATACATGCCATTCAACTCTTATCGGAATATGTACGTGGCGACAAAAGCTCCTATCATAGTTACGAGATCAACCTGGTCCTGAAAAACGGTGAGCGAATTAACGTGGTAGACCATGGCAAGCTGACGGAAGTCCGAAATGATGCCCGGAAACTCTCCGAATTTTTGGGTAAACCCATTTGGGATGCAACATAACGTTGAGTGCTCTCCGCCAGAGTCGGCGGATCACGTTGAGTACGCCTTCGGCGTGTTGAGTGTTCGCTCTGCTCACGTTAAGTGTGCTTTGCACGTGGAGTATTCTCCGCCGCCGGATCATGTTTAGTGCTCACTGCCTGCCGTTTACAGTTTTAACGGAGGATGGTGCGCGTTGATTTGAAAAACAGTGCACGTTTAAGCTTGTTCTTCTCATTTCAAAACTCCAAAATTTTCCTTAACACGATCCGCCGGCTGGCGGAGAGTACTTCACACGCCGAAGGCGTACTCAACGCCATCCGTCAGCTGACGGATGGCACTCAACGTTACGCCCCGCGTAACAACTAGATCATTCGCCTCTCTGCTTCAGCCACAAATCTTCTGGCATCACGCCGGCGGAAGTCTTCCATTACCTGTTTGTTGTCGATTTCCAGGCCCTCAAAAAGCTCTTTGCCTTCCCTGTTGATAATGAATAATCTGCCATTTTCGTAGTAGACCGCATCAATTTCGTAAAGAGGAATAGCCAGGGCGCGATCAAGCAGTGTTTTTACACCGCTGCTCACCATCGAACGGATTACGGTGCCGAGATGCGTAGCATCCGAAAGGTCATCCGATTCCCGGATTTCACCCTCGATCTTTTCCAGGAACGTGTCTGTGAATTGAATCAGTATAGACTCGTTGGTCAGCAGCAGATCTACAGACCCTTCACGGCTGGTAATGCCAATTTCTGCATCCTTGTGAGATAACCGTGGCACAATATCCGCGTCAATATCATTTGCAGTAATAAAGTTATTTGATCGCTGGGCATCGGCTTGTTGGGGGATTGCAAAGAGAAAGGAAAGAGCAAACAGGGTGAACAGCGCCTGTTTTATCGGAAAAGTCAGTGTTGATTTCATAGCAATGGCAGGTTTGGTTTTGGAATCAACAAACAATACGAAAGAGTTGGAGAGATGTTTCGAAGAGGGATCCCGATGGGACGGGATGTCACTATTTCGCCACTTTGCCATGCGCCGCGAAGCGCGAAGCACTGCTTCGCAACACCAACGCTCATATCTGTATGTTGTTAAGAAATTAACCAAAAAGAAAATAGCTCAATAGACCTAAGCACCGCTCCTTTCCATTTACC
>REDT01000024.1 GCA_007693295.1 Balneolaceae bacterium | reverse complement strand
GCTGGCCGATAATGTACTGGATGGCGAGCATGGCGCCCAGGGTAAGCTGGCCATTCACCACCGCAATGGCCGAAATAAAGGTGATACCGATATTCTTTCCCTCATTGATGAAAAATGCACCACCCTGCTGGTACTGCTCCAGGGCAAGATTCTTGACCTGGTAGCGGAACAGCCGCGCCTGCAGGTGCTCCCACTCCCACCGCTTCTGCTTTTCGCAGTTGTTCAGTTTAATTTCCTGCATTCCCTGAATGAGCTGTATAACCGTACTCTGATTACTGGAGGATATGCCAAACCGGCGATGGTCCAGTTCGCGTCGTTTTTTCAGGAAAAGGACAATCCAAATTACATAGAGCGTACTGGCCACTAAAAAAACTGTAAAAATCATCATGTGGTAGTACGCCAACACTACTGAAAAGACAATTAGAGTCACAAAAGAGAAAAGCGTACTTAGTGTCTGCCCCGTTAAAAAGTTCTGGATTCGGGCATGGTCGCCCATTCGCTGCATAATATCCCCTACCATCTTCGTATCAAAAAAGGGCATGGGAAGTTTCATCAGCTTGATCAGAAAATCGGACAGAATAGAGATATTAATGCGCGTACTCATATGGAGAAGAATCCAGGAACGGATAAACTCTACTACCGTACGGCCAAAAAAGAGCATGAGCTGTGCCATCAGAATGAGGTAGATGAAATTGATATCCCTGTTCTGAATCCCGATATCCACCACCGCCTGGGTAAGGAATGGGAAGATGAGCTGCAGGATACTCCCGGCCAGCAGCCCCAGACCGAGCTGAAATAGCAGGTTTTTGTACGGCAGTATGTACCGAAACAGGATACTAAAGCTCAATCGGTTGCCCTTCTCTCCCTCCAGATCGTAAAAAGCAGGTGAGGTATAGAGCAAAAGGGCAATACCATAAGTCCCCCCTAAAAAGGGGGGATTAAGGGGGGTGTCAGCTCCGTCTACGGCCACATTTACAGGCACAGAATTTTTAACCAACCACTGCTCCAAAAACTCCTCTTTTCGATATGTCACCTTGCCCTTTGCCGGATCAGCTATATAAACTTTGTCGCCTTTGATTTTGTACACCACCACAAAATGAACCTGGTTCCAATAGATCACACAGGGCAGCGCTGCTTCTTGTTTGAGCTGTTCCCAGGTCAGTTTCGCCCCCACGGTACGAAACCCGATCTCCTCGGCCGCTTCACTGATACCGAGCAGCGATACCCCCTCTCGATTAATGCCACTTTTTTGCCGCAGGCTGTCCATCGAATAGTGCCGCCCGTGGTGCTTGGCAACCATTCGCAGGCAGGTGGGGCCACAGTCCATTTGGTCGTGTTGTCGGTAAAAAGGAAATTTTACCATATACGATTATGCTTATATGTTAATGTTTTCCCTTTTTGTACGACCAAAATTGTGCCAATAGATTCATTAGACAAGCCCTTGAAGGATTGAAAACAAGTTGATGAGAAATATGCTCATTATCTCTCTGTCCATTCCATCCGGTACTTCACCACATACTCGGCATCCGTTTCATCGTCGATTTCTTTAGCGTAGAGATACCCGTTTTTGATGTCGAATATTTTTTTATCACGCGGGCGCTGCAGCTTGGCCAGCAGTTCTCCGGTTGGAGCAAGAATCCACCACTCATAATTCTCTCTCTGCGGATCCATCAGCACGGCCGCCCAAATCCTGTTTTCGTCGTCCACCATTAGATTATCCAACACCGGGATGGTTTCGGGCAAGTCTATATCCTTGCTTTCAAGACCTTTCTCTATATCCCGTGCATTGTAACCAAAAGGTACTGTTTTGACATACTCATCCAGATCAAATGGTAAGCCCTTGAGAGGATAATAAATCGCAGATTGGTATATACCGTTTGAGTCATATTTCTTAATCAAAAAATCCATCGTCCAGATCGAATATAATGCATCTTCACCTGATAGCGCTGTGAGTGTTTGTCCCATCATTTCCCCTAATCGCAAGGATGGCACCATAGATCTGGCAGGCACTCTTATTGAAAGAGAACTCGGAAATATGACTGGTTCGAAATTTAAAGCATATCCGTTTTTGTCCATTAGCAACTCTTTATATCCTGAAGCCGATTCCCTTTCTGAGAAACTTACCAAGTAATTCCCATCATTTCTGGGCATTATGAGCCCTAACTCCATCCCCTTTACAGATTCATGGCTCCTGATTGGCAATTGATCAAATAACATCGAACGGTCAAAATTATAATCATCTGTATTGTATAAGTTTAAGCGTTGATTTGCTACATCACGTACAATCACCTCTCCTAGTCTGGCTTGCACATCAAATACAAAGCCATACTCACCCGGCCCTCTGCCTGGCCCGCCAATTTGAGTATAGTAGGCGCCATCTACGTCGTACACATAAAGTGAATGTTCGTAATTTGCTTTCGCATTCAGGATGATAACCCTGTCATTATCATCAACTACACTTAGATTAACTTGTGATAAAAAAGGTTCACCTTCCTCACCAAAAGTCTGTTCTGGGACGAGCTCAATAGAATAGCGCGGCTCGGAATCTCCCGGGAAAACATTGAGGTTTTCTGTTTCCTGTATGTGTTCAGGAATTTCATCGAGGATAAAAAAATGTGCAGGTTTATACGATAATTCTGCTTTTTCCGGTGAAGGAGTATTAGAACATTGAATAATAAATAGGGACGAGAATATAATAAGTGAAAGTCTTAACATATTTAATAAGTGATGCACTAATGTGTTAATAGCTGATTATTTATTTAAGAATATTTTTGGTTTTTTATTTCTTTGAAAACATTTAAAAAAATGTAGTTAATTTATTAAATACAAGGGCAATAATACCCTTGTATTTTTAACTGCATATTGCCAATACATTATGAATAATTTGCACCACACATAGCTATAGCTAATTGTTGTGATCGGCCCACATCTCTTACACAATCTTCGGCTTCTCTACCGGAGTAATTAGCCCAACAATCACCATACCAACAAAGGAAGACTTCACTAGACCCCTCACAACCTTCATAATCACATGAAGATTGAATAGAATCATGAGGTTCACTATTACCAGCCATTACATGTTTCATTTCATTTCTATTTAAAATTTGCATTTTTATTCCTCGTTTAATTGTTACCCGTTTTACCATTCGGCGAGGTACGAGTATAAATGAACCCCTGTTTGATCACTCAAACATTCGTTTGCTTCTCTGAGGTTCTTCTATTATAGGTACTTTCTTTATTATTGTTCATTCCCAAAACATCCACCAATCCCGGAATCAATGGAACCAGATCCTTCACCCGGTATGCGGGCGGCATCTCATACGCGTTCATACACGTTGTTGGGGTTGGGTAATTCCGACGTACTTTGCCCCCACCGTACGAAAGCCAATCTCCTCAGCCGCTTCACTGATGCCCAAAAGAGATACCCCCTCACGATTGATGCCACTTTTTTGCC
>REDT01000332.1 GCA_007693295.1 Balneolaceae bacterium | reverse complement strand
ATCCGTCGGATTATTTTGATTGGGGCCGTGGAGATTAGGGAGATTTCGGTTTTTCGCAGAAAAATCCGACGGATCCCACCAACCCAAATCCGTATTATTTTGTTAACATACCGTCTCTATATTTACGGCTGATTTCCAATTATCATCCTGTCATATTAAAAAATCAGCCGTTTTATGAACCAGCACTCTTACTTTACGTTCACCCGGTACCTGCTTAAAATTCTGACTCTTCTGATCATTGCCGGATGCGGTACCACCTCAACATCAGTTGAAAGCGTAAGTGATTATGCAGATCGTGTCCTGTTTGAAGAGTACAGCTACAGTGGAGTTTCGCTCGATATTTCCAATGAAACCGATAATGCGCGCGCCACTACCTGGCGGCCGGATGGGAGTAAGATCTTTATTACGGGACGGTATACCGAGAATGTGGTGAGCTATACCATGACAGAACCCTGGGATATTGGCACAGCAACATTCAGCGGTGAGTATGATCTGTCGAATGAATTTGGGTCCACCTCGCAAATCTCGGTTGCTCACGGGCTCTTTCTGCATGATGACGGAGAGCTGATGTGGGTTTTTAACCGGACAGAAATCTGGGGCTACACTCTTGAAACTCCGTGGGAGCTCTCAACGGCGGTTCAAACGTCCTACTTTGATCTGCAGAATTTTGTGCAGCGCGGCCACGATTTTGACTTCAACCCTGATGGAACCAAACTGTTTATTGACGACAGGGATGCGCAAGCGGTACACGAGGTTCATCTGGCAACACCCTGGGATATCACCACCATTGAATGGGAGTACACCCTCGATATCAGTGATCAGGAGAAAGAAGTTCGGGGTTTGGAGATGGTGAAAGGGGGAACCATCATGCTTTTGATGGATACGGTGAGGCAGGAGATCCTGCAGTACGCGCTTTCCGAACCGTATAACCTGAGTACCGCCCGTTACCTGAACGCATTTGACGTGAGTGAGCAGGCTGTGCAGCCGCGCGGGCTTAGCGTGCATCCGGACCTTAAATATATTTATGTGACCGGCAGAGACAACCAGGAGATTTACCGGTATGAGAGGAGATGATAATTGTGGGTAAATTCTATTATTGAAGACTCCTTGGCCTTGAATAAATTTTGAGTATTCCGGAAAATTAAAATACATTTCCCGGAATAGAGTCAGTTAAACAGTATCATCTAATCCCTTCTGTTATGATTCGCATCTCTTACCTGTTTCTTGCAGCTGCTCTGTTCACCTTTGGCTGCAGCTCCACCAATACGGTTACCATGAGTGTGCAGGAGCCGGCTGTAGTGCCCCTTCCGCCAACCATGAAGAACGTAGGTATTATCAATCGAAGTCTTCCTGAGGGTGAAACCGGGGTGCTGGAGACGCTCGATCGGGTATTCTCGGTTAAAGGACCGGAATTGGACAAAATGGGTGCTGTGGCCGGGCTGAACGGGCTTATGGAGCAGCTTCAGAGAAATGAACGGTTCTCTATCGTTGAGAGGCCCGAGATAGAAAAGATTGGAAACAGTACATACGGCGTATTTCCCGCACCGCTTGCCTGGGATAAAATCGAAGAGATTAGTGATGAGTATGGCCTGGATGGCCTTTTTTCACTCGAATTTTACAACACAGATACCAAGATTGACTACACTACGCAGCGAGTCACTATCGAGGGGCCGCTCGGGATTGAAATTCCTGCGCTGGAACATCACGCTGTTGTGAGTACCACTATCAAAACCGGGTGGCGCATATACGACCCTGTCGGCCGGAATATTGTTGATGAATATCTGTCGGCCGAAACGGTAACAACGGTAGGGCGCGGTATTAATCCGTCCGAAGCGGTAAGAGCCCTCACCGGCAGAACGGAAATGGTTCAGAGCATCAGCGGGGATATTGGCAGGAACTATGCGCGAAGCATTCTTCCATACTGGACGCGTGTTCGAAGAGATTATTACGTGAGGGGAAATGATAATTTAAAAATGGCCAAACGCAGGGCACAGACCGGCAACTGGGATGGTGCTGCTGAGTTGTGGCTGATGGAGACGGAGAATCGCAGGGCTAAGATTGCCGGCAGGGCACACTATAATATGGCGATCATCAACGAAATTAACGGAAACCTGGATGAGGCGCTCGATTGGGCCCGGATAGCGTACGAAGATTATGGCGACAAACGCGCCCTTCGATACACAAGAATCCTGAGGAACAGGCAGGTGAGGGCAGCACAGATTGACCGTTAAATCACTCACAGAGAGGGCAAATCGGTTATTGTCTGGCGAACCATTACAGGCCGGCAACGTTTTGAATTTGCGCGAAAATATACGAGAAAATGTGCTTCTTACATCGAGTGCACCTATGGATGAAACGATAGAGCTTAATTTAAGCGCTAGCCTTGGCCTTGGTTCTGTTGAACCAATGTTTAACAAGGAGTATTACACAAAAGCAGTTCAGTTTAGTGTAGAATTTGAACTGATCAATAATTGATCTGACTCAAATATTCATTATTTGGCTTCGAATTCACTACTTTTCATCACCCATTCAAAGGGGGACACTCCAAAATTAGTTTTTAATTCGCATTCACGGTTTAAAAAATTTTATTTCAACTATGAAAACTATACTAACCATTCTGGTTTTTTCCATTACCGGCCTCATTTCATCATTTCAACCTGCTCAACCTGCTCAACCTGATACTTTAACCTACGAGCAGCGCCAGTTTTTCCAGGCGATGCAAGCTCTTTGCGGGAACAGTTACTCCGGCGAGGTGGTATTTCCTGAAGAGGCACCGCAGGGATTTACAGATCCGCTAGTTGCCCATTTCACAATTTGTGAAGATAATGAGCTGCATATTCCATTTCATGTGGGAGAGAACACCTCCCGAACCTGGATGTTTACATTAAGTGATGAGGGCTTGCTCTTTAAACACGATCACCGGCATCCCGACGGAACCCCCGAGCGCATGACCAACTATGGCGGATGGGGTGATGACAGGGGTGATGAGTTCGGACAGTACTTCCCTGCAGATGAAGAGACCATTGCACTGCGCGACAATCTTCGCAGCCACATCTGGAAAGCTGAAGTGAGTGACGATATGACAACCTTCAGTTACAGCCTCTACATTTGGGAGAATCTCTATTTTCGGGCAGATTTTGATTTGACCAATCCCATTTAATAACCACAAAACAGAATCGGAGGTTGGTTCACGGGGTTCGGGGCCATAGCCAAGAATCTCGGAATAAATCCCGTGCCCTGTCATGCAATCGATCCTTTACTGGGGTTCTTCCAGAAACTGCCTGATCTTTGTCGCTACCCCTCGGATAAATTGCAGCTATGTTCTAAATTCGGCCTCGGGGCTGATTGACCTTCGCATCCTTACCCCGAGCTGCGCACGGGGCTACTCACGTTCGGTCTTTTCCTGATTTAGGTTGACAGTTTTAATGTTTATTTACTGTTATTCCTGATAGAGGTTAACACTTTTATTTCTTACTAGCTACCTACT
>REDT01000025.1 GCA_007693295.1 Balneolaceae bacterium | reverse complement strand
CAGTTGGCAGTTGGCAGTTGGCAACTTTAAATCACAAATTCCAATTATCAAATTCCAAACGGGCACTTTTCCCCGATTATGTGCCTATATTTTATGCTCAGGCTATGTTTGGAATTTGGTGCTTGTTTTTTGAGATTTCTCAGGACTAAATTTTTGTCAACTGCCAACTTTAGTACGTCCAACGTTTAACGTGTAACCTTCAACACCGTGAACCTTGAAGAGAAGACGCTGACAGATCCGGTGGGTGCTGTCAGGTCCTTTGAGCCTTGAGCCTTGCACCCTGACAGGTCCTCAGCTTAGTATCAAAAATGCCGCAATCAAACCCGGAATAACGGAAAGGGTAAGCAAGCCGATCAGGATCAGGCTCTTTTTAAATCCAACGATGAATGAGAAGATGAGTCCCTTTACAACGGTATTGGTTGCCGCAGCGAGGATGATACCCAATACAGCAACCTCATCCCTGAGGTCGGTAAGGGCCAGGCGCGACAAGGATAGCGTGATTGCATCCACATCCATCAGCCCGGAAACCACGGCGAGGACATACACCCCCTCTTCCCCGAACCACTCCAGCATTCCGGCCGAAAGAAATTTGATAACTGCCAGAAACAACCCAAATTTCAGCGCCATGGTAATCTTAAATGGGTTATCGATTTCAAGTTCATCATCCAGGGGAACTTCACTCCTATTCCGCAAAAGGTAAAACCCACCAACAAGAACTCCCGTGAACATCAGCAATAGCGGGATCCATAACGGATGAAGCAGGGATGGGTTTACCACGGCCACTTCAATCAGAATCCGGATAAACATGATGGAAGAGGCCACCATAACTCCGCCCATAAACAGCGTTTTGATTTCAAACCGGCGGGCGAAATCAGCCATACTAAGCGTTACTGCCGTCGAAGAAGCGAGTCCGCCAGTGATAGAGGTTACAAGTGTACCCATTCTGTTGTCCGAATATTTTATGGCAAAATATCCCACAAACGATATGCCGCAGATCAGCACCACCATCCACCAGATCCAGCGCGGGTTGAGGGCTTCCCAGGGGCCGAATCCCTGATTTGGAAGCAGGGGCAGCAAAACCACAGAGATGATCAAAAGTTTGATGCCTGCGTATATCTCCTCCGTTTCAATATTGCTGATCCAGCGATGCAGTACGGGTTTCATCCCCAGAAGCGCGACCACCACAACGGTGGTGCCCAGGGCATATACGTACTGTCCCATAGCGGCCCAGGCCGCAAGTGCGAAGGTGAGCATCATCGAAAAAGCTGTAGTAGTACCGATATCTCCGCTTCTGCGCGATTCCTGAATATGCCCGACAATAATCATGGCAGCTACCGCTATGAATGCGGCAATCAAAACCCACTCCCCCAGCTGCTTCGACATTTCGGCAAATACGCCGCCGAGAAGCCCAATCAGGCTGAAGGTTCGAAGGCCGGCCACACGCGCACCCTCTTCTTCCTGCCGGCCGCTCCAGCCCCTCTCAATTCCAATCAGCAACCCAACAGCAAGGGCTGCAAGAAGGTGTATCACTATTTGAATTTCTTCGCCCATAGAGAGTAAAGGATTGTTGAATTTTGATTATTCGTATATTCAAAAAGTCGCCCTTCCCCCGTAGTGATCCCTATGGGAAAGTCACGAGGACGCAAAGAATCACGAAGGGTATCATTCTGATTACGTTCCACTTCGTGTACCTTCGTGGCTTTGTGTCTTCGTGGTAAAATTAAATGGTCATTATCTTTGATTAGGCAATTTCTCACAGCCTCTCAAAGGGGACTAGTAAAGCCTTCGTTTTATCTCAAACTCACATTAATCTATGGCCTGCCGGATTCGATCCAACAGTTCGTCCAGGTCAGACCGGTCATAAAATCTTCCATCTTTCATTACGCCTTCAATATGATCATGAAATGGAATGGCCTCTAAAGGATTTGCCGACAGGAAGATCAAATCAGCCCGATACCCTTCAGCAATTTTTCCGGTTTCATCCTCTTCACCGAGATACTCACCAACGTATACTGTACCGGTTTTGAGAGCCTCAAACGGAGACAGTCCTGCCTCGACCAGCAGTGCAAGTTCACGATGGGCCGAATAACCCGGCGGGTTGAAGATTTGGGGTGCATCTGCACCGAGAAGCAACCCCGCTCCTTCTTCATGAAGTGCAAGCGTCAGTTTGTTCCGGAGCTCCAGAAAACGGCGTGCCTGTTCCTCATCATAGTCATCGCCGGATCGCAGATCGCTCACAAAGTTAACCCATCCATTTCTCGTGTTTTCAGGGATAAACTCCATGCCCGGCCATTCATTCATCTGCTCCGGTGTATAGTCAGGACTGAACACATTGACCAACAATGTATTGGTAGGTACATTCCAGACCCCGGCTTCACGGGTTTTACGGGCGGCTTCACGAATCCTCTCCTCATCAGCCTGGTATGCCAGATCGTAACCGAAATAGATGATGGAAGGATCTTCCCTATCGGCTGGATCTCCTGCCAGGAACTCCATGTATCGATCAAGATGATCGATAGAACCCTTACCTGCCTCCAAACTTCGTTCGAGTCCCACGGCATGGGATATATGTCCTGAAAACTCGATCCCAAGAGCGTTAGCCTCATCCGTGATTGCCTCGAAGAGCTCCACGCTCAGGCCGGGATGAAATTTGAGCAGATCGTACCCCGCCTCCACCTGGTCGCGTACACGCTGCCGGGCCTCATCGGGATCAGACACGGAATTGCCGCTGAAGGATGGCCCTGAGGTAAAAATCCGGGGGCTGTCAATCTCACCTGCAGCTGCAAGTTCCCGCATTTCGAGGTGCGCCGGCTGTCCCAGCATACCCCGGATGGTTGTGATTCCCTGCGAGAGGTAAAGACCGAGAACGGCTTTCATGTACTCTTCGCCCTGGTTGGCTCCGGGGATATGGGCATGCATTTCGGCCAGGCCGGGCATCACATAATAATCGCCGGTAATAATCGTGGCTCCCCGAAAAGTACGCGCATCAGCAGCGGGGCCCACCCACGCAATACGCCCGTCAGTAATTAAAACAGAGTAGTTTTCGCTTAATTCGTCAGACTCCATACTGAGCAGGGTAACATTTTCAATTAATATGGAGTCAGATTCAACAGAACATCCAACAAAGAGAAATATTGCTGACAACAAAAGAGTCATTCGTTTTAATAAGTTCATGATATCATTGGTTTTGTTTTATTTTATGACGCCTTAACTGACTTTGGATATTGGAACAGAAATCTACTCTAGTGTTAAGTCAAGCATGAATTGTCGGAAGCAACCTGTCAGCACCTACCGGATCTGACAGCGTTGATTTTCGACGCTGACAGAAACCCGGAAAAGCACCGGGAATGCTGTCAGGTCTTTATCCGACATTTGAGTATTGACTTAACACTAGTATAAAAAAATTATGTCAGAAAATTCCCGGCCGTGTCAAAATTGCCCCGTTTAAAACGATGGTATAAATGCTACTTATCTAATCTTTTTCCGGTTGATCTTTCTTC
>REDT01000026.1 GCA_007693295.1 Balneolaceae bacterium | reverse complement strand
TCATCCTTGAAAAAGAACCGGTAAACGATCCGGCTAAATTCTTTGACGTCCCCGAATCACATAAAAAGAATACCGGCGGCACCAACAGTAAAACCGGTATACAGGATAAGATTACCGTGATGGATTAGTGTTAAGTCAATGAAAAAACCCGCAAAGTTTTTCTTTTAAATCTTTCCCAATTTAAATAGATGTGACAATTACAGGAAGGTAACTTTGCGGGTTTCTTGCAACAGACCAGACTTGGCATAACACTTAGAACCAATTATTATAAAAACCATCCCGAAGCGATTCAGGATGGTTTTTTTATGACTACCTCACTTGGACACCGATTCAGGATTTCAGTCAACTTTCCGCATGGGGTGATAAGGCTGGGCTCTGTACGGCTTCTTCGGGCTAATAACCGGAACGTTTCAACGAGCTGAGAGATCGTTCGTGCCTGCGGCACTTACCTCAGTATTGTGATTTTATACCCCGGATTTGGCCATCCGGGGTTATCATATCGGCTATCCGCAAGCGGATTCTCTGTAAATCAATACCATAGAGTCCTCAAATTAATAGGTAAAATTAAATTATCTAAACTGAAAAATTCCTTGTCCGACCGGGACAAGTCCCCGCCTTGATAACTACCAACTCGTGGTATGATCAAACCCTGTGTGGCTTAGGATTCGTAATGCAATGGTTCATATAATCCGTCGGGATCGCGCCCCGTTGGGGCTAACATATAGACTGATCTTGTGGCATAGCGCGGTGCACTATGCTCCCCGTTGGGGCAGATAAAACACCCTTAGCGGAGTTGCCTGGAACCCGTAAATAAAACCATTCTTGTTAGGACACTCCTATATTTAGCTCTTATTTCGAACTCAGGCTAAGTATCTAATTCCGGGATGGGACATTACTGTAAACTAAAAAAAGGCAGCCCCGATCATTTTCGGAGCTGCCTTTTTGTGATTGCCTAATATCGCGGGTGATATCAGTCCAGATCGAACCGATCCAGGTTCATCACTTTATCCCATGCCGCAATAAAGTCATTCACGAATTTTTCCTCAGCGTCGCCACTCGCATACACTTCAGCAAGTGCCCGCAGTTCAGAGTTCGAACCGTGAATCAGATCCGCACGGGTTCCTGTCCACTTCACTTCGCCTGTCTTGCGATCGCGCCCCTCAAACAGATCCTGTTCATCAGAGGTTGCCTTCCAGGTCGTATTCATGTCAAGCAGGTTCGCGAAGTAGTCGTTGGTTAACGTTTCTGGACGATCCGTGAAAATGCCGTGGTCAGATCCGTCGTAATTGGTATTGAGTGCCCGCATTCCGCCGAGCAGTACCGTCATTTCCGGAACTGATAGCGACAGAAGCTGGGCTTTGTCAACCAGCATCTCCTCTTCCTTAGCGTTCTTGACGTTAAAGTAATTACGGAATCCGTCAGCTTTCGGTTCAAGCCACGCAACTGACTCCACATCGGTTTGTTCCTGTGTGGCATCAGCACGTCCCGGTGTGAACGGCACGGTTACATCATGGCCGGCTTTTTTCGCCGCTTTTTCAACAGCGGCACATCCGCCAAGAACGATAACATCGGCCAGAGAGACTTTTTTGTTTCCTGATTGAGCATCGTTGAACTCTTTCTGTACTCCTTCAAGAGCCTCTAACACCCTGGATAACTGTTTGGGATTGTTCACTTCCCAGTCTTTTTGCGGAGCCAGTCGAATACGTGCACCATTTGCACCGCCTCGTTTATCAGATCCTCGGAATGAGGAAGCAGATGCCCACGCGGCAGAAACAAGTTCAGAAACTGATAGATCTGTATCCAGGATTTTACCTTTTAAATTGGCAATGTCCTTTTCATCAATCACATCATACTCCACTTCCGGGATCGGATCCTGCCAGAGCAGATCTTCGGCAGGCACTTCCGGCCCGAGATAGCGAGTTTTGGGTCCCATATCCCGGTGTGTGAGTTTGTACCACGCGCGGGCAAATACATCAGCAAATTCATCCGGATTCTCATAGAATCGTTTGGAAATTTTCTTGTATTCCGGATCTACTATCAGAGCCAGGTCTGTAGTGAGCATCATAGGTGGATTTTTCTTTGAAGGGTCGTGCGCATCAGGCACCGTTCCGTCTCCGGCTCCATCTTTGGGCACCCACTGCCAGGCGCCTGCAGGGCTTTTGGTAAGCTCCCACTCGTAGTTGAACAGGTTCTCATAAAAGCCCATGTCCCATTGAGTCGGGTTATTTGTCCATGCGCCCTCCAGCCCACTTGTAATGGTATCTGCACCTTTACCGGTACCGTAACTGTTTTTCCAGCCCAGGCCCTGCTCCTCAATAGAGGCTGCTTCCGGCTCGCGCCCAAGGTGCTCTTCAGGAGCCGCACCATGAACTTTCCCAAAAGTGTGTCCGCCGGCGATCAGAGCAACAGTCTCTTCATCATTCATGGCCATCAGGCCAAACGACTGCCGAATATAGTGGGCTGCCTTTGCGGGATCAGGCTCACCGTTCGGTCCTTCCGGATTCACATAAATCAATCCCATGTGGTCAGCGGCAAGCGATCCTTTCAGATCTCCTTCTTCATCATGACGCTTGTCACCCAGCCATTCACTTTCAGGGCCCCAGTTCACATCCTCATTGGGTTCCCATACGTCTTCACGTCCACCGGCAAATCCGAACGTTTCAAAACCCATCGATTCGAGGGCTACATTACCTGCAAGGATCATAAGATCGGCCCACGAAAGTTTGCGCCCATATTTTTTCTTGATTGGCCAGAGCAACAATCGCGCCTTATCGAGATTCACGTTATCAGGCCAGCTATTCAGAGGTGCAAAACGCTGATCTCCGGTACCGCCTCCGCCGCGGCCATCCTGAACACGATAGGTTCCGGCGCTGTGCCAGGCCATACGAATGAACAGGCCTCCGTAATGGCCGTAATCTGCCGGCCACCACTCCTGGGAATCAGTCATCAGGTCGGTGAGATCTTTTTTCACGGCTTTAAGATCCAGTTTTTTAAACTCTTCAGCATAGTCAAAATCCTCGCCCATTGGGTCGGAAAGTGAAGAGTGCTGGCGAAGAATATTCAGATTTAAACGGTTGGGCCACCACTCACGATTACTGGTACCGGCGCCGGCGTTAGGCTTTACCGCTCCACTTTGAAAAGGACACTTGCTTTCCCCGCCATTGTTCACTTTGTAGGTATTTGCTTTATTTTGGCTTTTATCGTCTTCCATACTTTTAGCTGATTTAATCTTTTCGATTTACTTGAATCATATTCGTGAATTCAAAATACATAAATTATTACCCAGTAGATTAATAGATAATGACTATGATCCATATTTCACTCAATTATGATCATCGCTTGAAGAGTTGGAATGACACCAGGACCTCCGCAGTAAAATGCCCCTTACCAAGCTTTTCATGCTTGCGTCATGTCAACATTAAATATAGGGTGATGTAGAAAAGTCCCCTCCTTCATAAGGAGGGGAGAAACTTTGTTTCGACTTATCACCGAACAATTTACACTTGGCATA
>REDT01000193.1 GCA_007693295.1 Balneolaceae bacterium | reverse complement strand
CAAGAGATTGAGAGCACAAGTGTAAAACGGAACTACGGTGAAGTTTTGCAAGAACCGGAAAATTGCCGCCGGCCGTCATGAGCTTCTTCTACCAAAGAATCTGATGATTGTGCTCCGGTACCATTTTAAATAGTCAGTTTTGATTACTGTTTATCAGGATAGTGATGGTGCGTAATATGACACTATGTGATGTTATTCACATCGAAGCCGCAGTTAGGGGTGTTTCACTTTAAAACGTGAGGCTGAGAGCATACCCTTACAACTTGACTTCCGGTAATCCGGTCGTAAGGAAACTGCAGGCTTCGACCATTTTTAAAATTGAAAAATTATCAAGACAGGTTAAGAGAGAGCAAGCCTGGAACCTTAATTGGTTTCGGGTTTTTTTTTGCCCGGGTAACTAGTCTGAAGTAATACCTTTCAAAAAAGATTTTAAAAACACTCTAAGAATCTTCTTCAAAAGAGAGACTTTATCCTACATTTACTATTTTATGTTTAATGTCTGCTACATTGTAACCTGAATATCAACCAATTCAAGATATCGATATGAAATCCGCAAAACTGATTATTGGAGACGAAACTCATGAGCTTAACATTATTGAAGGATCGGAAGGAGAACTCGCCATTGATATTACCAATCTTCGCAACGACACGGGTTACATAACATCTGATACCGGTTACAAAAGCACCGGGGCCACCCGAAGCGCCATCACCTTTCTGGATGGTGAAAAGGGTGTTTTAAGGTATCGGGGTTATCCCATTGAGCAGCTGGCTGAACAATCTTCTTTCCTTGAGGTTGCCTACCTGCTAATATACGGGGACCTTCCAACCGCCGATGAACTGGAATCTTTCACGAATGGCATAACCCGGCATACCCTTATTCATGAGGATATGAAGAAGTTCTATGAGGGCTATCCCAAAAAGGCGCATCCGATGGGAATACTGGCTTCCATGATCAGTGCCCTGTCTACCTTCTACCCGGACGATCACAATACAGACCTGGATCCGGAGAAAGTAGATCTGACGATAAAACGCCTGATTGCAAAAAGCGCAACCATAGCGGCTTGGTCATATAGGAAATCGCAAGGCTTCCCTATTATGTATCCGCAAAATCGCCTGAGCTACTGTGCCAATTTTCTGCACATGATGTTTGCCCTTCCAACAGAGGAGTATGAGGTTAACCCGGTGGTGGTAAAGGCCCTGAATACACTGCTGATTTTACACGCCGACCATGAGCAGAACTGCTCCACTTCAACCGTTCGCATTGCTGGATCGTCACATTCAAGTCTTTATGCGGCCATATCATCCGGTGTATGTGCTCTTTGGGGGCCTCTGCACGGAGGCGCCAACCAGGAAGTGATCGAGATGCTTGAGAAAATTCAGGCACAGGGCGGCGATGTAAAGAAGATGGTGGAAAAAGCCAAGGATAAGGATAGTGACTTCCGTTTAATGGGTTTTGGACACAGAGTGTATAAAAACTTTGATCCGCGTGCCAAGATTATCAAAAAGGTCAGCGACGAGCTTCTTAACGAGCTTGGAATCGATGATCCCCTTCTTGAAATCGCTAAATCCCTCGAAGAGGTGGCCCTGAACGACAGCTACTTTGTAGAGCGCAAACTGTACCCAAACGTGGATTTCTATTCCGGCACTCTCTATCGTGCCATTGGCATTCCAACAGAGATGTTTACCGTGATGTTTGCGCTGGGAAGGCTGCCGGGCTGGATTGCTCAATGGAAAGAGATGCGCGATAACAGGGAACCGATCTCCAGGCCGCGCCAGGTGTATGTTGGTCATACCAAACGTGATTATGTGAAGCTGAATAAGCGTTGAGCAACGCTTATAACAGTAAAACAGTGTTGGGGAACCCTGCCAAATCCACGTCAGAGAGCCCCTTTTTATCCCTGATACGCTCCATAATCAATAGCCGGTTTTTGTCACAGCCAAGTTTCTCTGGGTTTATTTCATCTAAGTGCTGATGAAGGTCATCAGATTCAATTTCGGTTTCAGATTTCTCCGTCGGTATTATTTCAGCTTTTCGCTTCAATAATCTTGCCAGGCCGGAAGTCCACTCCATGACCTTCTGTTTTTCGCCGGAACCGGAAGTTTTGACAATACCGGTGATCCTGCCCGGCCAGTCTGAACGGCTATTCCAAATCAGTACAGGAATTGTAGAGTTTTCGGCCAAAAACCGGGCGGTTCGTCCAATTTTGGCCCGGCTGCCATCCGGTTGCCTGTTTCTTCCGATAATGATCAGATCTTTCCCTTCAGTTGCACCCATCAATTCACGGATTACAGAACCTCGTGCAGACTGGTATTTGTACTTGATATTCATTTTGCTGCTGTACTTCACAACCATCCGTTCAAGCAGTGAACTATGGGCTTTTGCCTGTTCCATCATGTTCATTTCATCAAATGGCATCATCTCACCGGAAAAGCTGCTGATCTGATAGGAAAAACTTAGCCTGCTGGCTTTAAACCAGTCATCATCTTCAATAAAAATGGCTGTAAGTTCAGCACCTGAACTGTAGGCCAATTCCGCAGCAGCCTGAACTACGGGCTCAGAGCCTGAAATTGTGTCAATTGCAATTACAATGGATGATAATTGCATGGCTACTTACCTTTCATTTCAACGCTTGTCTGATTCGTGCGTCCGATATAATGCTGCTGAATGTCAGCAAAACTTCCCAGTTTATCTTCTACCATCGAGTTAACAGAACCTTTCGGGTAGTTTCCTTTTTCATCACGCTCGCCCATCTCCAGCCCGGTAAGAAGCTCCATGCCCTGGTCCACCGATTGAATTGCATAAATATGAAACTTCCCCTCATTTACGGCTTGAATCACTTCATCTTTTAACATCAGGTTTTTCACGTTCGCTTCGGGAATCATAACGCCCTGTTCGCCGGTTAAACCGCGCTTTTCACAGATCTCAAAAAACCCTTCAATTTTTTCATTTACACCGCCAATGGGCTGTATCTCACCATGCTGGTTTACAGAACCGGAAACGGCGATAGACTGCTTGATAGGAATATCACCGATTGCGGAGAGAAGCGCATACAGCTCTGTTGAAGACGCGCTGTCGCCTTCAACGCCTCCATACGACTGTTCGAATACGAGGCTTGCCGATAATGAAAGAGGCTTCTCCATGGCGTATCGTGCACCGAGAAAAGCTGAAAGGATCAGAACACCCTTCGAGTGGATAGGACCACTCATCTCCACTTCACGTTCGATATTGATCACCTCACCTTTTCCAACCCTTACCCTTGCGGTTATCCGTGTTGGGTGAGAAAATATCGAGTTCCCCAGCGAAATCACTGAAAGACCATTAACCTGGCCGGTTTTTGATCCTTCCGTATCAATAAATATAGATTTTCTGATAATCTGATCCTGATATTTATCCCGGATTCGTCCTGAACGATAGCGGCTCTGATCAATCGCTTTGCGTACTGCATCAATATCCGTTACTTCGGCATCTTTCTGGCGGCTCCAATAGTCGGCCTCCTGCAGCAGCTTCAATAAATCCTTGGTTTTTGTGGTGAGTTTCTCATTATCACTTACCATCCGGGATGTGTGCTCAATCACTCTTACAACGGCACTCTTCTCCATTGGCAGTAATTTATTTTTATGAAGCAGGCTTGCAATCATGTAAGCATACATCTTTTGGGATTCCGGATTGCGGTCCGTTTCGTCGTCAAAATCCACCTCAACCTTGAACAGGTTCTGGAAATCTTTATCATAAGCGCACAGCAGGTAATAAAGCAGGCGGCTGCCAATCAGGATTACCTTTACATTGAGGTCGATGGGCGCCGGTTCGAGCGAAACGGTTCTGAGAAGCCCGTACATCTCACCCGGGGCTTCTATCTTAAGCTGTCTGCTCAACAGTGCTCTTTTCAAACCATCCCATGCAAAAGGCTGGGTTAGAAGACGCAGCGCATCAATAATGATAAAGCCACCGTTGGCTTTAAGAAGGGAACCCGGCCTGAGGTAGGTGAAATCGGTTGTAAGAGCACCCATCTCAGAAACATGCTCTATTCTTCCGATCAGGTTGTTGTAAATCGGGTGATCTTCGTAAATTACCGGGGCACCATCCCTCCCGCTATTATTTACCATCAGGTTTACGGTATAGCGCCAGAGTACAGGGTGATCGTCAGGCGACTTTTTACTATCCGGCTTATCCGATGCCGCTTGGAAAAACGGATTACCCCCTCCCGGATTAAGTATAATCTCAGCACGATCAATAATGTCTTTTTTTGCATTTTTCAGGTATGTACTCACACCGGAATCATACTCGAAATCGCGCTTTACCTCTTCAAGGAGTCCCTTTACGGCATATTCCGTAAACTCCCTGTTCAGTTCATCTTTTTCTTCCTTGATTTTACGCTGCTGTTCGGGAATCTGTCGAAGAATTTTCTGCAGCTCTTTTTGCAGCTCCTGCACCTCCTGCTCCAGCTTCTCTCTCTCCTTGTCAGACATTTTTTTAATATCCTCCATATCCATTACATCACCATCCTTAATGGGCGAAACCGAATAGCCCATTGGTGTACGGATTATAGAGAGGCCCTTCTCTTCAGCTTTTTTCTGAATTTCGGCAAACTCCTCCTGCTCTTTCTCTTTTACCCTCTCCTCAATAACCTGTCTTCGATTCTGATACTCTTCACTTTCAAATACGCTGGTTAGCACGTTGGGAAGATCTTCAGCAAAGCGGTTCATTTTGTCTCTGAACCGGATTGCGTCACCGGGCTTCAGGTTCAGGGCAATTGGTTTTTGCTCATCTTCAAAGTTGCATACATACACCCAGTCACCAGGCACATCTAACTCCCCGGCTTCCCTGTTGACAAGGCTTTCGAGAAGAGATTTTTTATCCACTTCTTCCGGCCCGAGAGCAAATATATTGTATCCATCCTGTTTCATCCGGATCCCAAAATCTGCCGAAGTACGGGCCCTCTCCTGCCCCAGAAACGTATAGTTATCGTGATCCAGATCGTCAGTACTTTTAAAATTAAACTCTCCAAAATCACATCTCTTGTATAAATCTTCCGCTGTTAGTTTTTGAACTTTATTCATTGCACTTTGTTTTTGGTTTATCCTTTGTATTATACAACGAATCCCGAATTATAAGTGTGGGGATTTTCCTGATTTGCTGTTGTGAAGAACCCCTACAAGCCTATAAATTAACCTCCCAAAATGACGAAACCCACTACATACACGGTCCGGAAAGCCACCGAAACGGATGCTGAATCACTGATCCAATTTAACACGGCGATGGCATTGGAGACCGAGAACATGAAACTGGACAGGAATAAGATTGAGCCGGGAGTGATGGGCCTTTTTGCCAATCCACAGTATGGGTTTTACATGGTGGCTGAGCATGAAGATACTGTAGTCGGCTCGCTGATGGTAACAACGGAGTGGAGCGACTGGCGAAACGGGATTTTTTGGTGGATCCAAAGCGTTTATGTGATCCCGGAATATCGCAGAAAGGGAGTGTACCGTTCCATGTATCAAACAATCACTGAAATGGCTAAATCCGGACAATTCCATAAAGTATGCGGCTTTCGGCTCTACGTGGAGAAAGAGAATAGGATTGCCCAAAAAACCTATAGAGATCTGGGCATGAGCGAAACCCATTATAAGATGTTCGAAGATATTTCAAAAAAATGAGCTTCACCCAGCGATTAAGAGTTCGGAACCATCCATTTGCTATACAATACTCTTTTGCTGCATCTTCCAGTCTAACGACCAAAATCCTGATCCATTGATGAACAGGAAGGTACAACCCAGAAACATGGCAAAATCGATGCGTGAGATATGTGCCATTAGCCAGAAACCCTCTTCAGAAATAATTGGGAATTTCCCCACAATTACGGTAAAACTGATGATGAGCAGCAGAGGTATCGCCGCAACTCTTGTAAAGAGGCCGGCCATGATCATTAGTCCGCAAATGACCTCAAGGGAAGCGATGATGGTTGCAATAGTACCGGCCGACATAATCTCGAAATTTTGAAAAAATCCGGTTTCTCGCAATTCAGGATAGGAGAACTTAAGAACACCACCGATCAGGAAAAAAGCGCCAACCATAAATCGAATCAAGAAAAAGGTTTTATTGGGTTCGGTAGTGAGAATTCTATCTTTCATAGCCATGTAGTTAGTTTGTCATTTAAACTTCTCTTTACCTGCATATTAATTAAAATGAGAGTCATTTACATGATTAATTGGCACATGGGCTTGAAAAATTGCCGTATCTCAGTGTTTCACCAATTCCCCTTCTGCCTCCGCAACCTTTTGAACCACATCGATTACACTGTCGGGCACCACGGATATGGAGTCGATACCGCACTCAACAAGAAACTTAGCGTATTCAGAATTGTCGCTTGGAGCCTGACCGCAGAACCCAACTTTAATACCTGCTTTGTGGGCTCTTGCTATCACTTCACGGATTGCTGTTTTCACAGCGGGATCATTTTCATCGAAAAGGTGCGCCATTGATCCTGAATCCCTGTCAACTCCCAGTATAAGCTGAGTAAGATCGTTTGAACCGATTGAGAAACCATCAAAGTATTTTGCAAACTCTTCGGCCAGAATGTAGTTCGAGGGAATTTCGCACATCATATAGATCTGAAGCCCGTTTACACCCCGTTCCAGGCCATACTCTGCCATAACTTCCAGCACTTTTTCAGCTTCAGTGAGGGTTCGGCAAAACGGGATCATCACAATCACGTTGTCGAGCCCAATCTGTTCACGCACCTTTTTCAGAGCCTTGCACTCCAGTTCGAAACCTTCACGGTAATCTTCGTGGTAATAACGGGATGCACCCCGCCATCCAAGCATGGGGTTCTCTTCGTGTGGCTCAAAATAGCTGCCGCCAATCAAGCCCGCATATTCATTTGTTTTAAAGTCACTGGTTCTTACAATAACCGGATCGGGATATTGAGAAGCCGCAATCTTGGAAATGCCACTCGCAAGGCGATCGATGAAATAGTCCTTAAGGTCATCGAAACCCGTTGTGAGTTTTCTGATTTTCCTGTACTCATCCTCCTTTTCCACTTTTTCGGGATGTACGAGCGCCATCGGATGAATGCGAATATGATTGCTGATGATAAACTCCATCCTGGCAAGTCCCACACCTTTCACCGGCATTCTCCACCATTTGAAGGCAGACTCGGGAGTTGCAAGATTCAGCATCACATTGGTTTTGGGTTCCGGTAGTATACCCAGGTCTATCTCATTAATTTCAAATTTGAGCAGCCCTTTATACACCTTGCCATCATCGCCCTCTGCACTTGAAATGGTAACTTCATCACCTTCCTTCAGTGTTTTGGTGGCATTGCCTGTACCCACTACGGCCGGGATTCCAAGTTCCCTGCTCACAATGGCAGCGTGGCAGGTGCGTCCACCATAGTCTGTGACAATTCCTGCCGCATTCCGCAATGCCGGCACCCAATCGGGTTCAGTCATTTCAGTGACCAAAATCGTATCGGGGTTAATTCCGGTAAGATCGGTCGTGTCGTGAACAATTTTCACTATGCCGCTTGCAATGGTGTTGCCTACGCTTACTCCGCTAACCAAAACCACGGGTGACTTTTCGATAAGCGAGTAACTTTTAAATGTGCCGTTCATCTGCAAGGAATGAACCGTTTCAGGCCGTGCCTGCACAATAAATAGCTCACCGGTGTAGTCATCCTTTACCCACTCAATATCCATGGCGCGCCCGTAGTGATTCTCAATAGCTACGCCCCATCGGGCCAGTTTCAGAACCTCATCATTCTCCAGTACGAAAGTTTGACGTTCAATTAACGTTGTTGGAACATTTTCTGTACTGCTGCCTTCGTCAGAAGCGTAAATCATCTTCACCTCTTTTGACCCCAAAACACGTTCAAGAACCGGACTGATTTCGGTGTTATCCAGATGTGGTTTAAAAATATAGAATTGATCCGGATTTACGACACCCTTTACTACATTTTCACCCAGACCCCACGAACCATTTATAACCAGTGCATTGGGAAAACCGGTTTCGGTATCTACCGTAAACATCACGCCTGAAGAGCTGTTATCGGCTCTCACCATCTTTTGCACGCCCACCGAAAGCGCCACCTTCATGTGATCAAAACCCATTTTTTCCCTGTATGCAATAGCCCTGTTTGTGAATAGCGAAGCAAAGCAGTTCTTACAGGCACTTATCAGGTTCTCCATGCCGTGAACATTCAGGTATGTTTCTTGCTGCCCTGCAAAGCTTGCATGAGGGAGGTCTTCTGCCGTAGCGCTGCTTCTCACGGCTACATCTACACAAAAGCCCTTGGGGTCATCATGCGATTCCGGAACAAATTTGTCACTCAGTTCACGATACGCCTGTTGAATGCTTTCGGCAAGGACAGTCGGGAATGTGCTCCTGTTAAAGAGCTGTCGAATATGC
Organism: Balneolaceae bacterium; assembly: GCA_007693295.1. GTDB lineage: Bacteria > Bacteroidota > Rhodothermia > Balneolales > Balneolaceae > Rhodohalobacter. Next base: position 8,300 of record REDT01000193.1, on the reverse strand, counting down.
CGGCCCGCCACATCCAGATCGATGCTTCCTGCCTGATAATCTTCCAGATGTTTTTGGATGCGGCCTTCAAGCTTGTTCGATTTGATAAAGAATCGATATGCATCTGATGTAGTTGCAAAACCATCAGGTATATTTACACCAAGCGGTTCAAGGTGTCTCAGCATCTCGCCTAATGATGCATTTTTCCCACCCACTTTTGGTACATCTTCCATGGCCATGTCAGAGAATCGGATGATATATTGTGCCTTTATTGAATCCATAGTAGACCTGCTTTTTTAAGTACTTCTTCCGGGTGTATAGTTACACAAAAAAGATCGTTTACTGCTCTTTAACCCTCACTCCCAATGTGAGTTGAATGCTTCATTTTTTACGGCATTTCAATGCAGCATACCGTTTATTATTAAGCTGAACCGGATGTTTCACCGTCCGGATCAGAGACTATTTCGGCTCAATTAACTTTAATCGATTTCGGTTTTACCACTTCAGCTTTTGGAATTTCCAGTTTCAGCACCCCATTTTTAAATGAAGCCTGAATTTTGTCCTCTTCCACTTTTTCGGGAAGTGTAAAGGATCTGTAAAAGCTTCCGTAATATCGCTCTTGACGGATATGATCTTTCTCCTCTTCTTTCTCTTCGGTTTTTCTCTCTCCGGTGATGGTTACCCTTCCCCCCTGAAAGTTTACTTTTATATCATCTTTTTCCATTCCGGGAATATCCATCCGTATCAGGTACTCTTTTTCATCTTCTGTGATATCGGCACTGGGTGCCCATGTACCCAACGCTTCTCCGCCGTTATCCCGGCTCCATGAGAATGGCACCAGATCATCGAAGAAATGGTCCATTTCCCTTCTAAGCATGTCAACTGTGCTCGGCTCGCGAGTTTTCCTGGTCAGCTTCATATTGTCACCTCTTGTATTCTAACAGTTTCTATTTTTACTGAACGAATCGGAGTTCTTCCCCGATCTCCTTATGAAATAAATGCAGAATTGCGGGCATCGTATGCAGTCTGTGCATGATAGGCGATGTAATGCAAGGCAGAGACTTAGCATCAGGGTAATCCTTACAGGCAAGGCGCCCCGATGGGTCGGGGCCAGAAAAGCACTGGCAAGGTGCACGGGACCTGACAGCACCTGCCGGATCTGCCCCGTAGGGATCCCGATGGGGTCAGCGTCTTCTCTTCACGACATATGGAAGAGTTTCAGGGTTCAAGATTCAAGGTGAAAAGCTTCAAGCGTTACCGGTGCATTTCCGGGATCCTTGAAGCGTTTGGTTCACGGACCTGTCAGCACCCACCGGATCTGACAGCGGCCAGGGGCAAGGGGCACGGTACACGGAACACGGTTAAACGTTTAACGTTCAACTTTCAACGTATAACATTCAACGTTTGTTAAGTTTAACCCTCTCCATCACTCTCCACCCATTTAACCGCATGAAAGACAAGTTCAGTAGAATTATTCAGATCCAGTTTTTCCTTGATTCTGGATCTGTAGGTTTCAATTGTTTTAACAGCCAAATGAAGCTGTTCGGCAATTTCCTTACTGCTCTTACCTCGCCCGATCAGTTCAAATACCTCCAGTTCACGATCGCTCAACAATTCAACAGGAGATTCCAGGCCGGTTGACTTCCCCGTCATTGCACTGAGTAACAGCTTCTCACTGATCTCTTCACTAACGTGTATTCCGCCTTTCAGCACTTTTCGAACTGCCTTCAGTAATACATCACTGGGTTCAAATTTCATTACATAACCTTTTGCACCCGCCCGTAATGCTCTCTCAGCGTATAGTGACTCTTCATGGCGGGAAACAACAAGAACCTTCAGGTTGGGGTACTGAAAGTGCAGGTTTTTCACAAGTTCAATTCCGTTCATTCCGGGTAGTGAAATATCCACAATAATCAGATCAGGCTTAACTTTTTCGATAGTATCTATGGCATCTTCCGCCCTCTCCAGCTGTGCCGAAATTTCGAACCCGGGTTCCATCTCCAGTGTGCTGGTAAGTCCTTTTCTCATCATGGGGTGGTCATCAACAATGATAATTTTTTTAATCAGTGAATTGCTCATTCTATACCCGGGTTTAATATTATATTACTTTTCCTTTAAGATAAAACTCGAAAATTATTTAAAGTCTTCATGGTTGTTTGGCACAATACATCGGATCCTGGTCACCGACTCGTCAATACGTTGAATCTCCAGAGTTCCACCCATTACTGCTGCCCTGTGCTTCATGATCTGAATACCTACACCGTCACCCATTTCTGAATCCTTGCAAAACCCAACCCCGTCATCATCAACAGTAATTGAAGTGTGATGGCCATTTCGTGATAACCTAACCACGATACTATCCGCTTTGCCATGTTTTATTGCGTTATTAATTGCTTCCTGAATAATTCGGTAGAGATGCAGGGCCATGGAGTGGTCATCGATCTCAACGGTTTCAGTAACCATTAGCTCACAATTCACCCCCGTTAACTTTGTGGTCTTTTTACATAAATTATCCAGGGCAACCTGCAAACCACTCTTTTCAAAGTCTACCTGTACCATTTCTCTTGAAATAGTTCGGACCATTTCATCAGCTTCATGTATCAACTCTGCAATTTCCTGAACATCATCGGCGCAGGGCAGTGCATTGGCATTTAACTTTTTGGCTAAATTCTCCGAAAGCATTCTTATTCCGGTTAACATCTGGCCAAGCCCGTCATGAAGATTCCGGCCAATTCGCTGCCTCTCCTCATTTCCAATCTCAATAAGTTTACGCTCCAGAGCCCGGCGCACACTCAAATCGCGAACAACACCAGCAAAAACCCTGTCTCCCTCCAATCGGATTTTACTTATAACAAGCTCGATTGGGAAAACCGCATCATTTTTTCTCAGGCCGAATATCTCCCTATCTTTGCCAATAATCTTCTTACTTCCTGCCGAAAGAGTACCCTCCATGAAATTATCCTGGCTTTCATTGAAAGGAAACGGCATCAGGTACTTCAGATTTTTGCCTACAAGCTCATCTTTTTCATATCCAAACATCTCTGATACAGCACGGTTCACGAAAAGGATTTCCCCCTTCTCATCAGATGTAAAAATCGCATCGGAGATATCCTCTAAGATAAGTTCAAATACTGCCTGACTTTGATTCAAGCGGTTTTCAGTGTCTTTAAATTTATCTATGTCGCCCAGTGAAATCACACAGTAATCAGGATTGCTATTTTCACTTTTTACAAGTTTAGCCCTGACCTCGAGCCACACCAAAGAACCATCTTTGCGAATGCCGTGCCATCTTCCGATTACAGGTTCAGAAAGCGAACATTTTCTCAAAATTTCTTTGAACGGAATTTTACTATCCTTTTCAAACAAGATGTTGATTGGCCGATTCAACATCTCCTGCTCCGTATAACCGAACATCTCCCGGTTGGCCCTGTTCCAGAACAAAATACGCCCTCTTGTGTCGGTCACAATCACGCCATGAAGAATACTCTCCAGAATATTTTCGATTTGATATGTGAATTGAGACGCCATTCCCAAGTCCTCCTCCATTAGGACTACTATTCAAAACCCCTGTTTACAAAAACAATGTATTCTAAATTAAGGCCAAAATAAATAAGCTGATACCTTTCTGGCCCATGGGGGAAATCCTGATGCGTTTAAAGTAACACACCTTACATATGCACCATTAAATTATAGGTAAACTTCACTTGACTGTAAATAACTGATTGAGTTTTTTAAACTCTGTGAATCTGTGAAATAGCATAATAGTACAGAGCTATGACAATATCTAAGCTAAAATAATTTTTAAGCAAAATAGAGCGATGTCCTCCAAAGAAATTAAACACATCCTGTTTCCAACCGATTTTTCCGTTTGTTCTTCCAAGGCATTGGACGTGGCAATGGAAATTGCCGACAAAACCGGAGCAACCATCTCAATTCTTTATGTAATTGAGCCAGTTTTTGAATTCGCTGCTGAAGCTGAAACTGAAGATATCCATGAGTTTATGGATAAAACAGCAAAAGAGAATTTCAAAAAGATGAAATCCGATAGGGAAAAAAGCCGGTTCAAAAACCTGAAGGTTTCCACATCCATCAAGGATGGAAATGTGATTACATCGGTTTTGAGGGAAGCAAAAGAGAAAGGAGCCGATTTTATTGTAATGGGCAGTATTGGTGCCACAGGGTTTAAAAAGGTTCTTTTTGGAAGTACCGCACTGGAAGTGATGCGTCAATCTCCTGTTCCGGTACTCGTGGTTCCGGATTCAGACAAAAAGCCAGATTTTAAAAATTTTCTCTTCACCACCAACTTCCGCGAAAGAGATCCACAAAACCTGGCTTTTTCAAAAAATATTGCTGATAAGTTTAATGCAAAATTAACGGTTCTGCACATTGTCAAAACGATAGACTTTAAAAGTGAAGTGCTTCGGAGGGGCTTTATTGACTATATGGGGGACACCATTAAACTAAACAAGTTAACATTTGTATTGTATGAGCATGAGGATATTCCGGAAGGAATTTCCAGTTTCATTCAGGAAAAGCCTGTATCGGTCATCATCATGAACCGCTATCAGAAGTCTGTATTGAATGTGATTTTAGGCAGAGATAAAACTCAAAGTGTAATAAGTTACGATCAAAAACCCCTGCTTATCATTCCATGATTTCCATATCCGGCATCTGCAATCCGATGCTTGGTTTCACTTATTGCCGTTTACAGGTATCAGCAGCATGTTTACGAGAATTGCAATCCGTTGAAGCGTTTCTTCAAGAAACACCTTTTCTGTGGGGCTGTGTGCCCCATCGCCCACCGCACCCAGGCCGTCGAGTGTGGCAGTAAACATGCTCGTATAGCTGCCATCGGAGCCTCCGCCTGATATTCCCTCAGCCAAATCGATATCCAGTTCTTCGCCAATGTGCCGGGCAGCCAGCCAAAGTTCACGGTTTCGTTGATTTTGAACAAGCGGCGGACGCTTAAACCCTCCGGTTATCTCCAGTTCAACATCGCGAGTTGCAGGTTGGATTGATTTGATTTCACGCTCAAGCCTATCGGCATCTTTTTTGGTCAATACCCGAACATCCACAGAAGCACTGCTGGCAGCCGCCACAACATTGGTATTGATTCCCCCGCCAATTTTTCCCACGTTTACCGATATTCCTTTTTCGGGATCATTCAGTGCATGCAGCTTCTGAATCAGGTAAGAGAGTTCCACAATGGCACTTCTGCCCTTTTCGGGTTCGATTCCCGCATGCGATGACACCCCTTTAATTCTCACATCAAAATGCCCGACACCCTTTCGCCGTGTTTTAAGTTTGCCGTCAGGGTCCAGCGAAGGCTCCAGTACATAAACTCTATTCATGGCTTTGGCCAGGTTCTTTATCCTTGCAGTTGAATCGAGGCTGCCCGTCTCTTCATCTGAGTTAATAAACAGCACAGGTACTGCTTCCGGTTTTAAACCCAGATCCCTGATCAGTTTAAGCGCCAGTATCATCATCACAATGCCGGCTTTCATGTCGTAGATTCCCGGGCCGGTAAGCACATTTCCATCCCTGTTGAAGGGCATTTTAGCCAGAGTGCCTTTTGGCCATACCGTATCTGCATGACCAAGCAACATCTGATAGCAGCGCCCATTCCGGTTTTTGGGACGGGCATAGAGCTGGCCGCCACTTATTGTGCCGGGAAGAATTTCTGTAGTGTAGTCGAGCAACTGAAGCTCTTTTTCCAGAATTGAAAAAAACTTTTTGTGCGAGCCCGGATTGGCCGGAGGAGTTTCGGTTTTAACCAGTTTACGCAGCAGGCTGATAAACGTTTTCTCCAGCGCGGCACACTCATCCAGGACATCTGCTATTTTCGAGATTTCGATCATAACTCAATGTTTAAAATTATCAGGAAAGGGGAACGCCTGTGTTTCGTCAATTATGGCGAAACGCCCCGGTGAGATGTATGCGATTTGCGGGTGGTAGTAAATCGATTCGTTGTCGGTATGGGATGGATTCTTTATCACATCACTCCAGGCCTGTGCACCCACAATTTCGGACAGGATGAGGCTGTTTTCACCAAACCCATCCACGATTTTCTTCAGCTTACACTCCAGGAAAATATATCCATCCTCTACAAAAAAACCATCAATTTCAGAAGCCGGAAATGTTTCAATTGATTCCAATCCCGGCTTTGTTTGATCATCATCCCTCGGGTTGGCTGTTAAACTGGCAAGTACTACCTGGTCGGGCTTGGGATAGGTAACTGTAAACTCACCCGTTTTTTTGATGTTTTGATAGGTTTTATGTTTTGGCGTACAGACAAAACCGAAATAATTTTCCCAGCCAAGGGGGAAAGCCATATGCTTAGGCGCAAAGTTTGGGCTTGAATCAGGGTTCACCGTTCCCACAATCACCAGCGGGTGTACGGTAAATACCTGCTCCCAGACCGGAAATTCAAGATTAAGGGGTGTGAGGATTGGGTCTTTTGTAGCCATAATTCTGATTCTTTAGGGTTCAATGATATGGTCGAGCTCCCACTCGCTGTGAAGGCCCAGCGTACTGAGCAGTTCATAGAAAACCTTGGGTGGATTTTTCAGCTTAACCACTACAGCGGGATCTCCTCCCATCAGGTTGTGCAGAAAAATAACGGCCTTACTGTTTACAAAACGTGAATTCACAAGATCGACCTTCAATTCTTTCCGGTCACCCAGCAGCTCACTGATCTGCCGAACGGCATTCAGATTAAAATCACCCGGGAGCACCACCTCAAGCTGTTGATCCTTTTTTTTGTATTGCATTGTATTCGTTCTTTATTGTTTCCTTCAGTTTGCCGGCAATTTCTGTATAGGTCTGAATGATGTCAAAATCCACCTCTGCCCGGATCCGCTGCATTCTAAAATAATCGGTCTCTTTATGAAAAAGCGGCATTAGTCCGGCCAGAATAAATTCTCGCTCTTTCAGCCATTGAATAGCGGAATTTGTACGAGACTGATTCAGTGGCAGATCGATGTAAACAGAGGTCATTTCCAGCTCTTCTATGCTTCGAAGCAAACGCTTACAGCTAGCCTCAAATGTAGAACCGACATCTCTCACAATAATTAATGCGGAACTTTTTTCATAGCTGATATTAAGATCCAGGTTGGTTTTCATGGGTTCTGAATCTGATTTTTCTTTACCGGCAGTAACTTTTGGCACATGTTCAAACTGACTATATATTTCACTCAAAAGGTTAGCATACGTTTCGGGTAATATTATGGGTTTGCGCCAGCGTTTGGTAAGCGGCAGAAAATCGATTACTACACTCATAATATCAGACAATTCTGTTTCCATCCCCTTAAACGTGCGTTTTGGTGATGTTGCAATAACCAAAGCCGTACTTTTGAAACCAAATTTTTCATTCACCTTTTGGCTAAAGGTATGAATGGTGAGCGCTTCCCCAAACAGGCCCAAAAGCCCTCTCTGACGACTCATTTCAATCAATTTATTCATCATTCGTTTCATCAGCCCCCGATTGCGGTGTGGCGGCGACACAACGGCATGGCCCACCTCGCCTATCATAGAGTCGGTACTTTTCACAACTGCAAAATAGCCGGCCGGCCCACCGTTAACAGTTCTCACTATCGTACCAAACTTGTATTCATGAAGTATGGCCGTCTCAATGAAACTGGGAAAATATAGTTCCTCTTTTGGATAGCTGTAACTATACGATCTGTAAATCAGCTTGGCAATATCCTCGGCATCTTCACTGGTTACCGGTGTTAACAGATAATTCTCGTCAGGTTCCGGTTCAACATCGAAATCCTCTTCTTCTAATGGGCCCGCAAAGTGATCGCGTATATCGAGGGAAGCAAACCGTTTCACCAGCCTGAACTCTTTACCGTCCTTGCCGCGATTCAGAAAGAGAAAGTGGTCTGTCATTTTACGAACAACTTCCAGGCAAGCCCCCTCAAAATCATTTTCATGGATCGCTTTTTCTGCACTGTATGGGTACCTGCCCGGATCGAATGGCTCGCCCATCTCTTGTATAATTATTTCAATTTCTGAAAACGTGTATTGATACCAAATTTCAACATACCCGGTCTCATCCCTGAATGCATAAAGAAGAATATCCGTGAGAATTTCATCTACGGCAAGAGCCATCCGGGCAGCATCGGTCTGATCAAGCCCCATATTCACACACCATTTGTAGGTAAAGTCAGTTACTGACCCTAAAATGCCTAACCGGGCTTCAATGTAAATATGAGCTTCCATGAAATTGAGTTTTACCTATTCCATTACTACACTATTAACTATAGTAATTCATTAAAGAATTTGGTGTAAGAACCACCCCTTCATTTGGATGGGGGTTT
>REDT01000112.1 GCA_007693295.1 Balneolaceae bacterium | reverse complement strand
ATTACTCTCTGCCTCGCGCAAAATGCAGCCTCTCCGTCAAGACGCTTATTCGCCCACGGGCATACTCTATTAATGAAGGGTCAGGGTTTTCGATATCCAGGAAGTTTTGGTAGTACTCAATAATCTTCTCAGGATCATCAAAGTGACGGTCATAAAGTGCAGCAAGATAGAAATCCGCGTTTTGATGGGTGGGGTCCATTAGTTTCACCAGTCTGTAGTCTTTCATCGCCTCTTCAATTTTATCAAGCTCTTCGGCCACAACGGCACGCTGGATCAGGGTATCCATGAAATAATCTGTTATCTGTATTTCAAAAAGCTGATTCAATGTCGCCTCGGCTTTTTCCCAATCCTCGATTTGCCGATACACCATTGCTTTATAATATAAAGAGATCAGATCCTCCGGATTCAAGGCGAGTGACCGATTAAAGTTTTCCAGTGCTTTTTCAGCATTTCCCAGCTGATAGTAACTCAGGGCACTGCCTCTGTAGGTATTGTTATCGGCTTTACCCAGCTCTATCACCTTTTCCCAGTGCTCAATTGCCATAGAGAAATTTTGGAGGTTGTAGGCAGTTCTTGCAGATAAATTCCATAATAGTGCCTGATCAGGATATTCCTTCAGGGCGGGCTCAATCAGTTCGCGTGCCTTATGAACTTCAGTCGATGCAATATGGCTTATTGCAAGTTCCAGGATTGCAGAAAGATAGAGAGGGTCTTCCTGAAGCACTTCTCGTAAAATCTCTCTGGAGTATTCTGTTTCCATCAAATTGCCGTTCACTTTTGCAAGTTGAGTTCTGAAATAGAGGTTCTCGGGGGCTAAACCAACCAGCTGGTCATAAACCGGCTCTGCTGCTTCCCAATTGTCATTGTTATAGTAAATCCTGCCGAGCAAAATAAGCCCCCTTGGATCATTACTGTTCAGTGCCCTAAACTGTTCCAGAATTTGAACGGCCCTATTTTCAAATCCCATTTGATTCACTGCTTGCCCGTAGGCGAATAGAACCGCAGGATTTTGATTCAATTTTTGTTCATAATTCTGATAGAGATCTATGATTTTTGAAAAACTGAAGCTTTGGTGATACAGGTCAACCAGCAGCTGTAATTCTTCTTCAGCAGGGTCACCTTGCTCTATTCTCTGTTCAAGCAGCTCTGCCGCCTCAGCTCTCTCCCCATTAATAATGAGCATTTTAATTTCATCCAACCCGGAATAATTTGTCTGCTCTATATTGGCACCCGTTTGCAGCGTAAAGAAAAGTATAATAGCGATATAAACCATGAGACTATATATTAAGTACTAATTGATTAGTAATATAAATTACTACAGCCTATAGTTCAAATATTTACTTACAAAAATCTTTTTCCATTCGAATGCGATTAATTATTGCGTATATAACTTAGAAGAAGCCTTACACATATGAATGGAGATTCTTTGGCATAGCCATCCCTACTACGGGGCGAGTTGAATGCTTTTCGAAATCCCGAAACTTCGGGAAGGAGGCTTTTTACCTTCCCCTAATATTGAAAAGCCGGTTCACATTAAACCCAAACCGAAATTGCCTGTCAAAAAAATCGCCATTCTCACCGGCAATCAGATATTGGTCATTCAGTGCCCTAGATGTGGTAAAGAACATTTGAAATACGTGTCCGCCGGTCTCTATATCAATTCCAAGGGCCAGGTTATAGGATGTGTTTTCTCCGTTCAGCGTGGGGATGTACTGGGCTGAAACGGCCGTTCTCGGTTTTATTTTATAGCGCGTTGCAACACCAATCGCGTAGTAGGTGTTAAGATCCGTATCGGCTACGTTGGTCTCCTGCCCCACCCTGTTAAAATGCACCACTGTAGGAGAAACCTGCAGGCTGAAATTCTCTGTAAATTTCCTGGCAATGAGAAGTGATCCGGTGAAGTTTAACCTGTCGCTGAAGGTGTAATCTTCAGCAAGGAATCCGAAACTGGATGTGTTAATTCCTGCACTTGTATTCAGGGAAACCGAAACGGGCATACTGTTGTCCGACATCTGTTTCAACAAGGCGTACCGGCCTGTAAAATCGACTACTTTATCAAGGCTCGATCTCCCGAAACCAAGCGAAAGCCTCTCTGTGAGTCCATATTCAAAACTGAACCGAACATTCGCCCCCTGGTCGATACCCCAGAGATTGCGTATACCGGAATCCACCGTTCCGAATGTATGCATAATGGAGTAGTGCAGCTCACCGGGACTGAGAGGTTCAACCGTATAGAGGTTAATATTTCGAGGAGCCATAAAGGTAAGCTCTACCGGCCTGACCTCCTGTACACGGGTTCGTTCCAGCTGAGCAAAAGCCGATTCAGCAAGAAAAAGAGAGATGACAGATATCAGTATGATGAGGGAAAGAGTTTTTTTCATCTTAATCATTTTGCAGTTTTAAGAGTGCTTTAATCGTTACTTCCTGTTCTTCGGCCAGTTCATAGAAGATTACACTTGGACGATCAATATTATGGTCCTCCAACAGTACCGTCCATGTAGCGATTAGTTCAATTTCATCACTCACTCGTTCTAAAGTTCCGGTAATCTCCATCTCGCGGGTTACTCCGTGAATTGTAAACTCGCCAACCACCGTTACTTCCTGTTTCCCGTCTGATTCCGGGTCAAAAATGGAGTTCATAGATCCTGTAAACTCAGCAAATGGAAATTTATCCGTTTCAAGATAGCTGTTGCGCATATGCCTGTTCCTGAGATTAATGCCGGTATCAAGCGTGTTAAGATCGATATAGAAGTCCACCAAATTTTGATCCAGATCGATCAGTCCCGTCAAATGGTTACTGGTGCCCTTAAAAGTTAAAAGAGGGGCGCTCGACTTGAATTCCACGTAACCCTCTTCCGTTATATAGCTTTGAGCTTCGAGATCTGCCGTAAATACAAAAAACAGAACCAGAAAACTGATAAGCGTTAGGATCTTATTTTGTAATTGTAACATTGCTATTATCTTTGCTCACGTTAAACTCTTCAAGATCTTGAGCTGCCGGACCTCGTACAACACCGCCACTGGTATTGAACTGTGAACCGTGGCATGAACAGGTAAAAAGACTGTTTGAAAACTGCCAGCTTGTGTCACAACCCTGATGGGTGCAAACACTGGTAAATGCACGAATCACTGTACCATCCACATTTACAGCCAAGACCTGGGCATCCCTGATAAGCAGCCAGCCTCCGGATGAGTTAAGGGGTGCACCTGCTGTGGAGTCGAGATCGATTATTACTTGGTTTCCCGATATTGTTATCCCATCTGTATCGCCACCTGCATTGCCATTGCCACTGCCGTTGGGGCCTTCAAGTGCATCCGTTGTTGAACCGTCGCAAGATGTTATAAATGGGATTCCAAGAGCTGAAAAAAGAGCTGCTGATCCTGCTGTTCTCAGAAACTCTTTTCTTGAATAGGGTTCTTTTTCAATCTTTTTCATACTTTTTTCCTTTGTGGTTTTTTAATGAATTTGAAATATGACAATAGTTTCAGCTCATTAGTTCACGAAATAGTCAAGAATGAATCTGTTTCATCCCAAACCGTCAACTATTTGAAAGTATGATAGAATTATGAAACCGGATGGGATTAAATTATAACCGAATGGCATTTATAGGGTTCTCTCAAAAATAATGCGTTTCTTTACTTTGGCTCAACCACCCCCGGGAGGCTGTCCAAAAAGTACATTTGTCTGCAGCTCAACTTAAATTATTTAGTTTTCTTTAAATAGATGTAGCAGGAATTCTTCGTGTTGTTTCGTGACCTTGTGTCCTCGTGGCAAAAATCGGCAGTTTATTATCACCCCCATAAGGGATCCCTTTGGGAGAAGACTCAAAGACTCGAAGGTTCACGAAGCAAACTTTAATTATTAAGGAACCCATAAATCAAATGCATATTGATCACATTGGTATAGCCGTTAAAAACCTTGAAGAAGCGATTCAAACCTATGAAAAGCTGCTTAATACACGGTGTTACAAGAGGGAAGCGGTAGAAGGCGAAAAGGTGGATACCGCTTTCTTTAAAACAGGTGAATCGAAAGTAGAGCTGCTTGGCGCACTTTCAGGGGATTCAGTTATTCAAAAATATCTCGACAAAAGAGGAGAAGGAATTCATCACATCGCTTTTGAAGTGGACGATATTGAATCAGAAATCTCCAGATTAACCGGAGAAGGCTTCACTGTATTAAACCACAAACCCAAACAGGGTGCCGATAATAAACTGGTGACTTTTTTGCACCCTAAAGACGGCCATGGAGTATTAATTGAGCTTTGCCAGTCTGTGGGTTGAGGAGTTTACCGTTGGGAAAAGTGAACTTAGACGAAATCTTGCATTAATCAATGGCGATTCTTCGACCCCTTCCATAAGAAGAGCTGTTATCGGCAGGAGCGTATTAAGGCGTTCTTCAAGCTAGTCACTGTATTGGCGGGCAGAAGGAGCGTTGCTCTAATCCGTGACCGGATGCCCGCCCCTCTTCCCAAAAAGTGCCTTGTCTTGTCGAGTGAAGACCCGTCAGTGCATTTCTGACGGGGCGTAATCGAGACATCTCCCCGTTATCGGAGGGAGCATATTAAGGCGTTGTTAAAAAAAACCCATCGCATGATGGTGAATTGCCGGCCTTTCACTTCATCCCGAACCGCCTTACCTTTAGCGTATATTGAAACTGACCTAATTAGATTTTAAAGCTGATGCAAGACGCTGCTCGTTTTTTTGCTTATTCAACCTGGGCCATTATGGTATCAGTGGCCATTATCCTGTTCACTCACGGTTTTTTGGATTATGTTGCTGAACCGGGATGGGTTGGAACTATCGTTCTTCTGGCTTTTGGTTTTCTCTACTTAAACCTGGCCTATGCCGCCGTTAAGAGATATATCCGAAAGGTGCCGGTTCCCACAAATACACACTGGGTTCTCACTTTTTTGATCTGGCTGCCACCGGCAATCTGGATCATCGCATCTGCCGAATTCCTACAAACAACAGATCTGTTGCTGCTGCTTGTAACTGCCCTCTCTTGCGGACTTGGAGCTTTTTATGGTAACCGGGCGGGAATTAAGGCAAGGTATGAATATATCCAGGCGCTAAAAGAGCACCGTGAAAAGCTAGAGGCTGAGAAAAAATAAAGTTCAGCTTTATGCATAAATGTGAGCATAAAGCTGAAACCCGGATTAATAGTGATCAAAATCACCCTGATCTTTCCGCCTGAAATAGTCCCTTGTGGCTTCCATCACTTTCGGAGCAAGCATAATGGTCGCTATCATGGTTGGGATAGCCATCATTGCAAACATCCCGTCAATCAGGTTTATCACCATATCTATTGTGGTAATTGAACCAATAAAGATTGAGAAAATGTAGAAGTAGTTGTAATAGTGCTTGTTATGTTCACCACCCAGAAAGTTAAGGCATTTGGTGCCGTAGTAGGAGTAGGTAAACATGGTTGTGATACTGAAAATAAATACACAGATAATCAGCAGATAGAGGCCTATTACGGGAATCCCTTCGCTAAAGGCCACCGCCGTCATTGTAATGCCGTCAACCGTTGTATCGGTCCATGCACCGGTCATGAGCAGTGCCAGGGCAGTCATGGTACAGATAAGAAGGGTATCGATGGCCGGCTCCAGCATACCTACAAGCCCTTCACGAACAGGTTCACGTGTTTTGGCTGCACCGTGGGCCATAGCTTCTGTTCCGATACCGGCTTCGTTCGAAAATGCACCCCTGCGAATTCCCTGTGAAATCATAAACCCGAGCGCTCCGCCAAAGGCCGCTTCACCACTTGCAAATTCACCTTTAAACGCATCCGTTATGATCAGTGAAAAGTAGTATGGCACTTCCGAGATATGATTAATAATGATATAGACTACGGTCATGATATAGATGAGCACCATCAGGGGTACCAGCCGCGAAGCTACATATCCAATTCGCTTGATGCCTCCAAAAATTACAAGTGACACCAGGAACACAAGTATGAGCCCCATATAGATATCAGAAAGCCTGAAGCCGGTTTCGGTGATAAATGAATTGGCCAGAATCATCGTATTATACCCCATTGCTCCGCTATCTGCCAGTATAGTATCTCTGATAATCTGCGTAAGCTGGTTCGACTGAAACATGGGTGTACATCCGATCAGACCGGCAAGACTGAAGAAAATGGCCAGGGGCTTCCATTTCTTTCCAAGCCCTTCCACAATATAGTACATCGGGCCTCCCTGAATTTTACCGCTGGTATCTTTACCCCTGTACATAATGGAGAGCGTGCAGGTAAAATATTTCGTAGCCATTCCCACCAAAGCAGTTACCCACATCCAGAAAATAGCGCCCGGCCCGCCAACACCTAAAGCAATTGCCACGCCACTGATGTTACCCATACCCACCGTAGCAGCGAGAGTACTTGATAGTGCCTGGAAGTGATTAATATCGCCGGGAGCATTCGGGTCTTCATATTTACCCGTTAGTACTTCAATACCGTGCCGGAAATTTCTGTAGGGCATGAAGCGGCAAAAAATCAAAAAGAAGATACCTCCGCCTACCAGCAGCACCAAAAGCGGTGTTCCCCATGCATAGTTGGCAAAGTTTATAAGAATCTGTTCTAGTAGTTCCAGGGCTGTAGATCTTTAATTAGAAGAAGCTTTAAGAAATTGAATAGTTCAGATTAAAACAAATGAACCTTTAAAGTTCTCGACATACTTTTAAAAAAAGTGGTCTGCCGGTTTTTGAAGTAACCTAAAACGCCGCATGACCTAATAAAACGATCTTCTCATTCAGAATCTCTATTCACCCTTCGTGCTTCTTCTCAGCCTGGTGTAGTGGATATAATCGGTAGGTGGAGGTTCGATATTCGCTATTCTGAGCATCAGTGATATTTGAGCGCGATGGTGCTGCCCGTGTATGACCAGATGGTGGCAGATTTGCCAGAGTGGATTCTTAAAATCTACTCCTTTTGTGTTTTGATAGTGGATCATTGTATTCAGATTAATCTCATGATCACCGATAAGATCAATCCATTTCTGAGTGGTGTTTTTTGCACTTCTCTTCATCTCTTCTACGGGATATTCATTCCAGGGGTCCACATCTGTGAAATCCAGATTGATCACCCGGTTAAACCAAATCTCCTGGGCATTTATGATATGTGAAAGAAATGCACTACATGCGCTTTTCTCTTTAAATGAGCTGCTTTCAAGCAGCAAGTCGGTAAGTTTGCGCGTGCACCAGAGGTCGAAGCCGAATAGGTGTTGTAGTTTTTGTCGCTCTTCTGTACTCATCAATTATCCCAATCCGAAGTATCTTGATATTCCGCTCAGAATAAACTGAACACTAATTGCCAAAGCAATGAAACCCATCAGCCGGGTCATTACATTTAATCCAGCAGGGCCGATATATTTGGCTGAGATCGGTGCAAGCCTTAAAATTCCATATGTAATAAGTACCACCAAAACGATCGAAACTCCATTTATTACATAATCGTTAATCCCTTCAGCCTGGGTGGCAAAACCAATCACAACCGCAATACTGCCGGGACCCGATAAGAGCGGAAGGGCCAGCGGACTGAATGAGATGTCTTCCTTCTCCATGGCTGCGGCTTCATCCTCATCAGTCAATTTCCTGCCTCCCTTTTCAGGATTCAACATAGAGTAGGCTGCTCTCATGATAATCAACCCCCCCGCTATTCGGATCCCCGCAAGTGAAATCCCAAAAAAGCTGAGGATGAACGTACCTATCAATAGAAAAGTGATAAGCACTCCAAACATATAAAAACTGGCCCTTTTAGCCGTTTGTATTCTCTCTCTTTCGCTAAACCTGTCGGTAAGCGATAAAAACAGGGGCATGGCTGCCAATGGATTGACCACAGAAAATAGTGACGTAAAGCTTGCAAAAAGAAGAGCTGCGGTACCTATAAGATAAGCTGTCTGCTCAGGGATGGTGTCGGCTACAAATTCAAACATAGCCTTAAAGATAGAGATGATTTTACTAATTGTGAATGATCTTTTTTCAAACAGTGCAGGTAGTGAATATTTATTCTTACCTTTGTTGCCCACTTGACCCCGATCAACTTTTTTAATCAGATATGAATACCAAAACCATTTTTTCCAAAGCCGTTACAATTATTGATGGAGAAGGAACCAGAGATGAAAAACTGTTAGCACTTTGCGAGCTTCTCGACAATGAAGTGGACGTTTTTGACTGGACCGGCTTCTACCTTGCCTCTCCCGATGAAGAGAGAATGCTCGAACTTGGTCCCTTTGTCGGTGAAGCTACCGACCATACCCGTATTGCATTTGGCACAGGCATTTGCGGTCAGGCAGCCGAAACGCTTGAAACATTTGTGGTTCAGGATGTGAGCCAGGCCGATAACTACCTGGCCTGTAGTATTGATGTAAAATCTGAAATTGTTGTACCCATTATGAAAGGAGAGAAGTTTGTTGGCGAACTCGACATCGATTCTCATACAAAAGATGCCATAACCCCCCAACTTCAAAAACTTTGTGAAAAGATCTGCATAGAGCTTTCACGGATTTTTTAGCAGTTCCCGCTACTGTTATTGTGATACCGGTTTAAATAATCATGCAAGAGATTTTAATTTTCTGAAAGCACGGTTTGTATCAAACCTTTGCCAAGTTGATACGTCTATAGATTCCGGTATTTGTAATAATTTTTAAAAATGGAACCATCATTTGTCATTATATGTATGAGAATGACTTACATGTCGTTTAACCGCGTACTTTCTGCCTACACTTTATTAATCAAACTAAATAACAATCTGTTGAAACAGCTACTATCCATTTCAGGAGTATTTACAGCACTCATTCTATTTGCTTCATGTGGTTCTGACACTAATAATCAGGGCCAGTTCGATCGCTCAGGAATGTCCAGAGGAGGCCAGGCTACGAGTGTTGAAGTAGTGCCTGTACAGATTGATGACATTTCAGAGCAGGTTCGCTCATTTGGAACTGTCCGCGCCCAGGATATGGTAACTATCACTCCGCAGGTATCGAACAGGGTGATTAAAATTCATGTGGACCTGGGCGATAATGTCAGCCGTGGCCAGCTGATGGCAGAACTCTACGATGTACCCTTCCGCGACGCCATGGAGCAGGCACAGGCGCAAATTCGTCAGGCAGAAGCCACGCTAGATAGAGACAGCACCCAGTTTTCCCGGCAAGAAGAGCTTTTTGAAAGAGATCTTATCAGCCGGTCGGAATTTGACAATGCCAGGACAGCCTACTTAAACAGCCGTGCGCAGTACGAATCGGCCGTAGCCAGCCTGACTCAAAGCCGCGAGAATCTTGAAAACACCCGTATTAAATCACCCGTTGATGGTGTTGTGCTGAACCGCATGATTGCAGAGGGAGATATTGCTTCAACAGGCCAGGCCATTTTTGAAGTAGCTAATTTAACCGGCTTTGAAACCCGGCTTTTCGTGCCTTTGCAGGATTGGCAGGAAATTCAGATTGGACAACAGGTTTCGATGTCTCTCTCCAGCAGAACCAGTGAAATCGCAAAAGGAGTGGTCTCAAGAAAAAGTGCTCAGCTGAACCCGACAACCGGTTTGGGAGAAGTGGTTGTAACGCTTACGGAAACAGCAACCCCAATTTTCCAGGGCGCACTTGTACAAGCGAATATTAATCTGCAAACCCGTGAAAATGCAGTGGTCATTCCCCGCTCTGCAATGGTCGAGAAAGTTGACACTTTCATTGAGCCCGAAACCGGCACAATTGAATTGGCACGAACCTACTCAGCTTTCATAAGCCAGGGAGACTCAATTGCCGTTCGCCGGGAATTGGTGCTTGGAATACAGCAGGGCGATAAGATAGAAATTTTAAGTGGCCTTGAAAGAGGTGATGGCATTATCGTAACCGGACAGCGTAACCTGGAGAATGGTTCCAGAATCAGGGTTGCCGGCAGTAACCCCGCCAGGTCGCAGAGAGCAGGAGAGACTTCGATGACGCAGGTTGACACATCGGGCGAAACAGGAAACCGCGACACTACCCAGACTCAAAATTTTCAGGATATGAGCGCAGAAGAGCGCCAACAGCTGCGTGAAAGGATGCAGAACATGAGTCCGGAAGAACGGCAGCGTTTGAGAGAGCAGATGCAGAGCAGTAACAGTGGTAACGCCAGGCAGGGCCGGCAGCAATCAGGCAGTAATAATTAATTCTAAGCTGTCATGAAAAATCTCCCAAACTTAGCGGTTACCAGGCCCATCACATTCATGATGGTTAGTTTAATATTAATTGGTTTTGGCCTTTTCGGGCTGAACAATCTAAGACTAAACCTCTACCCCGACGTCTCCTTTCCCACTATTACTGTATTTACAACCTATGAGGGAGTAGCGCCTGAAGATATTGAAACACTGATTACCCGGCAGGTTGAAGAGCAGGTTGGAAGTATTTCGGGTGTGCGCCGGGTCCGTTCCCTGTCGAGCCAGGGTGCATCGGTAGTAAAACTGAATTTCAACTGGGGTACCGATCTCTTTATAGCTGAAACGGAGGTACGCAAGCGTCTCGATATGATCCGGAGGTCTCTGCCAAATGATGTGGATCAGCCTATCGTTTTTTCGTACGATCCAAATGATGAACCGGTAGTTGTACTCACACTAACGTCTAACACCCGGAGCCCGAGCGAACTCAGAACCATTGCAACGCGCCAGCTCGAACAGCGGCTTGAGCGGCTGGGCGGAATTGCATCGGCCGAAACTGCCGGTGGTCTCGACAGGCAGATCAATGTGAGAATCAGCAATGCCCAGATGAGAGCCTACAACCTGGATGTTGCTAATATTTCAACCCGTCTGCGCCAGGAAAATGTACAGGTGCCTGCCGGTGAACTCACCGAGGGTGAAACCGTCTTTTCGCTCAGAACCATTGGCGACTTTAGAAACATTGAACAGATCAGAAACAGTATCGTTTCAGTTACCAGTGAGGGGAATCCCGTTTATCTCAAGGATGTGGCTTCGGTTGAAGACGGAATTGCACAACCCATCGGAAATGTAAGGGTTCAGGGCAACGACGGGGTGATCATGAATATCTATAAACAGAGCGATAGCAATATCGTTACAGCCGCCTCTAATGTGGTGACAAGCCTCGATGAAATCCGGAATATACTGCCCGCTGATGTGAGCCTCGATATTTTAACCAACAAGGCCGACTTCATCAGTATGTCGATCAATAACCTGATCCGTACCGGCCTTCAGGCTGTGCTCCTGGTGGTGCTGATGCTTCTGCTGTTTCTCAGAAACGGCAGATCGGCACTGGTTGTAGCCATCTCAATCCCAATCTCCATCATTGCTACATTCAGCATTATGGACTTTGCGGATGTGAGCCTCAACATCATTTCGCTGTCGGGGTTGACGCTTGCCGTAGGGCTGGTAGTGGATAATGCGGTGGTAGTGCTGGAAAACATCTATCGCTTTCGTGAAGATGGTGAAAGCGGGAAAAACGCATCCGTTTTGGGTGCCCAGGAGGTTGCCACTCCGGTAGTCGTCTCCACGCTAACCACACTGGTCGTGTTTCTGCCGATCCTGTTCGTTCCGGGAATTGCCGGCCTGCTCTTTCGTGATCTTGCACTTACAATCTCTTTTGCACTTATTGTATCGGTACTCGTTGCCATCACCCTCATTCCCGTTCTGAGCTCCAGGCTGTTTGAAGCTGAACTGATTACCGCCGACAAAAAGGATCCTGCAAAAAATCTTTTACATAAGCTTTTGGTATGGCGACGACAAAATGTCTTCACAAGGCTTGCCTCCCTGCCACTCTTTGTTCTCTATTTTATAGCCTGGCCGCTTTTAAAAGTCTGGGCATGGATGGCCAAGTCGTCAAAATCCCTCTTTTCCGACAGGGTTGGCCCCTGGCTTGGCCGTAAATTCGACAGGCTGGAAAGCAATTATAAAAATTTACTCGACAGAAGCCTTAAGCGAAGCGGACTCATTGTGTTCGGGGCCTTTGCACTTTTAATCGCCTCACTTCCAATCTACTTTCTGTTGGGAGGGGAGTTTTTCCCACAGGTGGATGAGAATTTCATCATCCTTGAAGTGCAGCGCGAACCCGGAGTAAGCCTGCTGGAACTCGAACGGACAATCATTCAGGTGGAGGATGTGGTACGCGAAGAGGTCTCTGAATTGAGACTATTGGTTTCTGATTACGGCGACAAAATAGGTATTGAAGGCGCCGATAATCCCGGTGGTAATACCGGTCGAATACGAATTGAACTTGTTCCCGTAAACGATCGCAGCCGCAGCCAGATGGATATTGCCGCATCACTGCTTTCAAGCCTTGAAATTATACCCGGCGCCAATATTCGTGAAGTACAGGAAGATCCCCTCAGCCCCGACGGCGAAACCGGCCTTATTGTTCAGATCTACGGATTTGATCAGGGTATAAAGCAGGTCCTTGCCGCAGCCACAATGGACCGTTTGGCGGGTATCGAAGGCATTGTCAGTGTTTTCAGTTCAGCCGATCAGGGAAGGCCCGAATTGCGCGTTGAAATGGACCGCGAGAGAATTGCCAGGGTGGGGATGAACACATCGCAGGTAGCCAATGCCCTCAGCAATGCCGTTCAGGGTTCCGTTGCAACTACTTTTGTAGACCAGGGGCTGGAGTTCCAGGTGCTGGTTGAAGTGGACCCCATAGACCGTGCACAGTCTGCCGCACTAGAAGATCTTCAAATCCGAACACCCAACGGTGAATGGATGCCGCTCAGAAATTTGGCGCGGATTGACCGTTTTACCGGACCTTCCAATATTCTCCGGGTAAACCAGGAGCGTATGGTTGAAGTGGAAGCCGACCTTGGTAGTCTTGATCTGCGTACGGCAACCGAACTGGCCGGTGTTGCACTGAGCAATATTCAATGGCCCGATGGATACCGCTATGAGCTGGGAGGAGCCGCTGAGGAGCAGCGCGAATCGTTCTACTTTCTGATGATCGCTTTCTTGATTGCCGGTATCCTCACCTACATGGTGATGGCATCGCAGTTTGAGAGCCTCGTGGAACCGCTTATTATCATTGTTACCATTCCGCTGGCCATTACGGGAGTGTTGCTGATGTTGTTGTTTACCTCCACACCGATCAGCGTTACGGCTATGGTAGGCCTGGTGCTACTCACCGGGATTGTGGTGAACAACGGAATTGTGATGATCGATTATATCAAAATTCTTCAGTCGCGCGGACAGAACCGGCACGACGCTATTGTTAACGGAGCAGGACGAAGGCTCCGCCCGATCCTGATGACGGCTTTTACTACGATTTTAGCCATGGTACCTCTCGCGCTGCAGCTTGGCGCCGGTGCCGAAACATGGAGCCCAATGGCAAGGGCGGTAATCGGTGGTCTCACCATGAGTACCATCCTGATGCTTTTTGCTGTACCCAGCATGTACAACATTATCAACGGCTGGGTCGAAAGAGCCGGCTTTGAAGCCGTACACAAAGAAGATCCGCTTAAAGCGTAACCAACACCTGTCAGCGTCCGCAGGACCTTGTTCCTCGGGCCTATACCTTGTGCCTTGCACCCTGAACCTCGCACCCTGAAACATGAAAAAAGTATCCATTACCGAGAAAATTCTGAAACGTCCCGTGACGGCCATCATGATGTCGCTGCTTGTGGTTGGTTTTGGCGTATTTTCACTCATGAATCTGAAGGTAACCCTCTACCCTTCATTCGACATTCCGGTAATGGCCGTTTCGGTGAACTACGCCAATGTGGCCCCGGATGATATGCTTCGGCTTGTTGTTGAACCGATTGAATCGGTTATTATGGGCGTTGAGGGAGTGCAGTCGCTCGACTCCAACGTACGTCAGGGCGGGGCTTTCCTGATCCTGAGGCTGAAACCCGGCACCAACACCATGGTAACGGAGCAGAAGGTGCGTGAAGCCGTAGACCGAATCAGGCCCAACCTTCCCTCAGAAGCCAACGAACCCTTTATCTTCCAGTTTGATCCCGACCGCTCCCCGATTATGCGGCTCAGTGTAGAGTCGGATATCCTCGGCCTGGATGAGCTCCGTCAGCTCGCCATCGAATTTGTTGAACCGCGTTTTGAGCGAATACCGGGAGTGGCCTCAGCCGAAACCAGAGGCGGCCTAACCCGAAATGTCTATGTGGATCTGCTTCCTGAAGCGATGGCCAGGCACCGGCTGGTTCCGAGCCAGGTGATCAGCGCCATACAGAGCAACAACGTACAGCAGCCAGTTGGAAGCCTGATAGCCGACCGTACCAGCTACAGTATCCGGGCACAATCGATGTACACCAGCGTGGATCAGATTGATCAGACAATTGTAACCATGAACGACGCAGTACCTATCCGGGTAAAGGATGTTGCAAACGTGCGTGATGACTATGAGGATATCCGAAGCATTGTAGAGATTAATGGACGGAACAGCGTAACCATCGACGTACAAAAACAGACGGACGCCAACACCCTGGAGGTGGCGCAGGCAGTTATTCAGACCGTACAAGATTTTTATCCCAATTTACCTTCCAACGTAACCATGCAGGTGTTGAGCAATGAAGGCAGGTTTATTGAAAATTCCATCTCAAACCTGTCTCAATCAGCGCTGATTGCTCTTGTTGTTGTGATCCTAATCCTGCTGCTGTTCATGGGCGGATGGAGAATTGCTTTTGTGGTGGCCATGAGCATTCCGGTTTCACTGACGGCTACTTTTGCATTTATGTATGCATTCGATATTTCGCTCAACATTATCTCTATTACCGGTCTTGCGCTTGCCATAGGTTTACTTGTCGACAACTCCATTGTGGTGTCGGAAAGCATCGCAAACCACCTTGAGAAAGGGAAAGATCGTTTTAGCGCGGCACTCGACGGCACCAATGAGGTAGGAGGTGCGATACTTGGAGCAACGTTAACCACACTCGCGGTTTTCATTCCGCTTCTTACACTATCAGGGTTTCAGGGGGTATTGGCTCGCGACCTGGCAATTACCATCTGTATCGCCATAACCAGTTCTTTTCTTGCATCCATCATACTGATCCCGGTACTTGCATCCCTCATTATGACGCCCGATGAGTTTAAGAATAAGAACATCACTTTTAGATGGATCAAATCACTTGAGAATAACTACATATCCGTACTTGAATGGATTCTCGGCAGAAAGTATGTCATATTTATAGCTGTACTGATGATTATTTTTGGGGCAGGCTATCTATTCCAGAACATTCAGAAAGAGAATTTTCCTGAAACCGATGAGGGACAATTTGACCTGCGTGTAGAGCTGCCGGCAGGTACCAAGCTCTCCACAACGGCCGAAACCCTGCGCGATTATACCAATACGATTTTAGAGAATCCGGACGTCAGAACCGTTATCACCAATATCGGGCGAAGCGGACGAAGTACGATCACCAATGCAGGAACCATGAGCATTACGCTTATTGATGATTCACAACGTGAAAGAACCACTTCCGACATAGCCGCCGACCTGCGGCAATCGCTGCTGGAGCCCGACATCAACGTAGAGATTGCAAACCTGGGCGGCAGTGGGGGCATCCCCACGCAGCGAAGCTGGGGCGGTCGCGGAATCAGGGTGAGCCTCATTGGCCCCGATATCGATATTTTACAGCGCCTCACTCTCGAAATTGAAAACCAAATCATTGACGATCCGGTGGTGATGTCGGTCAGCAATCCGCGGTCAAGGCCAATGCCTGAACTCATTTACCAGCTGGACCGCGACAGAATAAGCCGCACCGGTTTCTCCACCCAAAACGTGGCCAGCGAGCTCGGTAATCAGGCAAGAGGAACCCGTGCAGGTTTCTTCAGGGAGGAAGGGCGCGAGATCCCCATACAGGTTCGTAATGCGAGAGATCAGTTCCAAACCCGTGACGATCTCTTCGCAATAGAACTGCTTCAGTTTGAGGACCAGCGAATTCCTGTACTCGGCCTTGGGGATTTCGTTCCTCAGGAGGGACGATCAACCATACAGCGGCGCGATCGTGAGACTCTTCTTGATGTAATGGTTATGGTTCGCGGGGATATGGAGGAGTACCAGAACAGGCTTATAGAAGTTCTAGAGAACGATATTGTTTTGCCCGATGGGTATCGATATCAATTTGGAGGCTCTGTTTTTGCGCAGCAGGAGAGCGCATCAGAAGCGATGATTGCCCTGTTCCTGGCACTGCTTTTAACCTATATGGTGATGGCGTCCCTTTTCGAAAACCTGCGCGATCCGTTTATCGTAATGTTCTCGGTTCCGCTGGCTTTCTTCGGGTCTCTGCTGTTCCTTTTCATGACCGCAACTCCGCTCAGTATCCCTGCCAACATTGGGATTGTAATTTTGATAGGTATTGTGGTAAACAATGGGATTGTTCTGCTCGACTATATCCATCAGAATACCCGCGGACAGGAAGACTCGGAGGATTACCTGATTCTCTTTCTGGAAGCGTGTAAAAGAAGGATGAGGCCCATTCTTCTTACGGCACTTACCACCATCTTCTCTATGATACCGCTGGCTATGGAGTTCGGCTCCGGTTCCGAAATATGGAGCCCGCTGGCTAAGTCGGTAATCGGAGGTCTTGCTTTTGCCACCCTTCTTACACTATTTGTGATTCCGACCATAGTGATTGGAATTTCGAAAAAAAGACGTAAAAATATTAAGAAGGCACTCAGCAGGGTATGATTTCGAGGTGCAGGGCGCAGGGTTCAAGTGGCGCGATAGCGACATCCCGACCCGTCGGAAGTTCAGGGCTCAGGGCGAAAAAAAGATCGCACATCGGAAATCGGCTCATTTTTTGAACGCGTAAGCGC
>REDT01000045.1 GCA_007693295.1 Balneolaceae bacterium | reverse complement strand
CTTACGGGGCAGTCGGTGTACCGCTAAAGCTGCACCTGCGGCTGACAGGTTTTGACCGATATTTCATATTTGACTTAACACTAACCCAATAATTAAGATTAGAACTCGAATTGGATGGTTTAAAGTCCTGAGAGAATAGCCATCAGGCGTTCCCATGATGCATTTCGGGCAGCTATATTGGCTTCTGATCCGTTTGGATCGTCGCCTGTTCGCATATAGCCATGACCTGCTCCTTTATAGATCTCATATTCAAAGGTCTTGTCAAATCGGTTCATGAGCTCTTCAATTGCAGGAATTCCGGAATTGATCCTCTGATCATTTTCACCGTAAAAAGCGTGAACGGGCACAGTTATATTCCTGACCTCGTCTGCATCAGTGGGGGCGGATCCATAGAACATCAGTGCTGCGTCAAAATCACTTCGTTTTGTTGCGTAGCGGAATGTTTGTGTACCACCCCAGCAAAAACCGCCAACAATCACTGTTCCGGTTGAGGCAGCATCATTTCCGATATATACCTTTACCGCGTCCAGGTCGAGGATAATTTGATCAGGATCGAGTTCATAAAGCGCTTCCCTGGCTGCATCCTGATTCGGAAAATCGCGGGTACGCCGGTATTCATCACTAAATCCGGAAAGTAAATCCGGAGCAATCGCTATGTAACCGGCTTCGGCAAGCTGATCCGCAAAACTTCGAACCCAGTCCGTCAGACCCCGGTTTTCATGTATTACAATAACCGAGTGCGCTTTTTCACTAACCTCAGGGTAAACAACAAAACTGTGTATGCTTCGTCCATCAAATTCAACGGATACCCACTCATGATGTCGTGGCGAATTTTCAAGCTGGCTTAAAGCAAAATCCTGCGCTGATAGGCCGGCCGTCATTGTCAGAGAGAAGAGTAAAAGAAGAATAAATTTCATATGATTACGGTTTGGTTGATCCAATAGAAAACAGAACTGATAACTTATCACAGATCATTCCAATTTCAAACATAAGTCAGTTTTCTGCTTTATGAACATTTGGTGTTTTCAATGCATGATTTATAAATCTTGTAATTGTGCTTTCGAATTTGAACGGGTTTATGTAATCTGCCTGATGCAATCAATTAAATCATTTCCAATCCTATGAAAATCAGAATCCTTCCTGAATCTCTCATCGCACTTCTTCTTTTAACCGCCTCCGTTTCAGTCACGTTTGCTCAGACAGAAAAAGAACCGGCTTCCATTGATGACTTTTTTGACATTCAATATGTAGGCAGTCCCGTTGTAAGTCCGGATGGCGATTGGGTGGCCTATACGGTTCGAAGTTCAGATTATGATGAGAACAATACAGAAACACGGATCTGGATGATTCCGGCAACGGGTGGTGAAGCCCTGCCCATGACTGCAAAAGGTTACTCAGCGGGCAATCCCCAGTGGAGTCCCGATGGTAAGTATCTGTCATTTACAGCTTCGCGGAACGGCAGCAATGGAACCCAGGTATGGGTATTAAACCGCATGGGCGGTGAGGCGCAGCAGCTCACATTTGTAGAACAGGGAATATCCGGATACGAGTGGTCGCCTGACGGCAGCCGGCTGCTGCTAATGATCCGTGATAAGGATGAAGATGAGTCGGATGAACCCAGGCCCTATGTAATCGACAGGCTTCAGTTTAAACGAGACTATGTAGGCTATCTCGATCGCAGGCGAACCCATATCTATACATTTACACCCGGCGACACCACGGTTACTCAGCTGACGTTCGGAGATTTCGATCACTCCGGTGCAACCTGGAGCCCCGACGGCCAATCTATTGCATTTGTAAGTAACCGCACCGATAATCCCGACGGGAATACAAACAATGATATCTGGATTGTATCGGCTGATGAAGGGGAGAAAGAGGGCGGTTTGATACAGGTTACCACTAACCGTGGCAGTGACACATCACCTGCATGGAGCCCCGACGGAACTGAAATTACTTACACGACCAACATCGAACCGGAGAAAATCTGGTATGCCACCACCCACCTGGCAACGATATCAGCTGCCGGGAACGGAACGCCAAGACTTTTAACCCGTGAGCTGGACCGCAATATAAGTTCACCGCGCTATAGTGAAGATGGTGAATCGATACTGTTTATCTACGAAGATGCAGGCGAAACCCAGCTGGCGTCTATTCAAAGAGATGGTTCAGGATTCACGAGGCTGGTTCAAGGTGAAGTTACAGTGCGTGATTTTTCGATGCATGGCAATTATATTGCAACACTTAAAGGCACTTTTTCAAGCCCGAATGAGGTTTATTACTATCTGAATGGCGAATCAACTCAACTGACAAATGTAAACAGGGAGTACCTGGAGAGGGTAGAAACTGCAGACTTTAAGGAGATTCGATTCAACAGTAAGGACGGGACAGAAATTCATGGATTTCTTGTGAAACCTATCGGTTACGAGCAGGGTATTCGATACCCGACACTTCTCAGAATACATGGCGGACCGGTTGCTCAGTACAGCCACAGCTACAGCTTTGAAGCCCAGCTTTTTGCCGCAAATGGATACGTGGTGATTATGACCAATCCAAGAGGATCTTCCGGATTTGGCCAGGCTTTTTCTGAGATTCTGTTTGCAGACTGGGGGAATAAAGATTTTGAGGATGTTATGGCAGGCGTCGATTATGCAATAGAGCAGGGGTATTCTGATCCCGACAGGCTCGGCGTTGGGGGATGGTCGTATGGCGGCATTTTAACCAACTATGTGATCACTAAAAGTGATCGCTTCAAGGGTGCCATATCCGGTGCAAGTGAAACGCTTTACCGGTCAAATTACGGACATGACCACTATCAGTTATACTGGGAAAAAGAGCTTGGATTGCCCTGGGAGACGCCTGAAAATTACGAGAGAATTTCACCATTCAACGATGTAGCCAACGTAACCACACCGACTCTCTGGATGGGCGGATCTGACGACTGGAACGTGCCTATACTGGGTTCAGAGCAGATGTATCAGGCGATGAAAAGATTGGGCCTCGAAACCCAGCTGGTGGTCTACCCGGGAGAACATCATGGTATCAGACGGCTCTCATTTCAAAAAGACCGGTTTGAACGGTACCTGGACTGGTATGCGAAATACGTGCTTGGCGAGTAGATGTTTACATGGTTATAGCTGAAATTAATATCGGTCGAAACCTGTCAGCCGCAGGTGTAGCTTTACGGTACACCAACTGCCCCGAAGGGATCCCTTGGGAACAGCGTTGGATTTTGTGAGAAAATCGCTTTTTGTTCACCTTTTTCTAAAGTTACTGACGTTGACAGAAACCCGGAAAAGCACCGGGAATGCTGTCAGGTCTTTACACCTCAGACTGGTATTGGCAACTATCTACCAAAGGAATAGTTCAATCTGTTGCAGATTTTCAAAGTCATCCGATCCCTTCAAAAGGTTCGGATGATCACCTCAGTGCTCATAAATCATCTTTTTGGTCATTCCTCCATCTATAACCAGGTTCTCTCCGGTAATAAAACTGTTTTTCGGGTCTGTCAAAAACAGGCAGGCT
>REDT01000291.1 GCA_007693295.1 Balneolaceae bacterium | reverse complement strand
GTTGGGATTTTTTATTAAGCAGAAAACCCTAAGCCCTGCAAGGGCTTAATGCCCGAGCCGGTCATTTATGGCCGAAACCGTGGGATAAATCCCACGCTCGTCCATATAACCCAACGATTGCTGGGTTGAGATTTTTTATCGAACAAAAACCCCAAGCCCTGCAGGGGCTTAACGCCCGGGCCGGTCATTTATGGCCGGAACCGTGGAATGAATCCCACGCTCGTCTATATAACCCAACGCCTGTTGGGTTGAGATTTTTTATCGAACAAAAACCCCAAGCCCTGCAGGGGCTTAATGCCCGGGCCGGTCATTTATGGCCGGACCCGCGGGATGAACCCTCATCTACGAAAATCGGTCTGAAAGCCGGTTAATCAAGTATCCACTCTCTTTCAGCGCCTGAGAGGCAAAGCTGCCGAAGAAATCGGTAACCGCTTCAAACTCCCTGATGAATCCTTTCTTGTCATCTTTCTCAACCATACTCATCAGGGTTTGGTGATGTTTGAAAAAGGTAAGCAGAAGTTCACGGCGCTCTTTGTTGGCAAACACGATATCGGCATAGAGTTCTGCATCCTGAGCAAAAATACGGCCGGTCATCATCAGCTCGGCCCGGTAGATCGGGCTGGAGTAATCGAGCATCTCGTTCGGAAACAGGTCGTACTCTTTCATGAACGAACCGTGCAAAAGGGCAACAAAGTGGCGCAGTCCCTGAACCAGGTGCATTACGTGGTCGTGCTTTTCGGGATCAGCGTCTATGACCCGCATGCCCCACAGCTTGCACTGCTCTTTAAACCAATCGGCTTTGCCGGAATCGCGCCCTGAACAAAACACCATCAGCTGTTTGGATAGATTGGGCACGTCGGGGCCGTGCATCGGGTGGAGGCCAACCACAGGCCCGGAATGGGCCTCCAGCATCGCATTAAGAGGTTCGCTCTTATTGCTGGTAAAATCCGCAATGATGGTTTCCGGTTTCAGCTTAGGTGCAATGCGCTTGATAACATCCACAGTCACATTAATAGGCACCGTGATTATCACCATGTCCAGTTTAGGGGCCATCTCCTCAAGCTGATACCAGTTCCCCTTGTCCAGGCTGTATGAGATGTGTTCGCTGCTGTCTGTAAATTTTCGGTAGAGCGATCCCATGCCTCCATCTCCGCCCACATAGAGAATGTGTTTCGGCTTTTCTGTTGATCGGGGGAATCTCTCCGCAGACTGTTCTGCCCTTGAAGCCGCCATGACCATTCTCAGAAAATCTTCGGCCCAATCGGGATCAAGTCCGCGCTGAGAGGCTTTTTTACGAAATGAATCGGTTTTCTCCAGTTCCCGCCCGGCGACAAAAACAGGGAGCTGGTTCTCCACTTTTCTCTTGATCACATCCTGCACTACCTCTTTTCGCTGCTGAAGCAGGTCCAGAATCTGTTCATCAATTTTATCAATCTGCTGACGTTGTTCCTTGAGCTGGTCTTTATCGGGCATTTTATGGCTGATATAAGGTATTGAGTAAAAGTACTGAGATAAATTGATTGTCAACCTCCTTGCCTATTATGCTCATACAAGCCACAGAGAGGGGTTGAAGAAGGGTTTAATGTACCCCAATTCACGCTTAAATGTACAATGAGAGAATGATTTCCTGAAGCTTTTGTTTTATTCAAGTCTACATGTAGTTATCTTTGGATGATATGTCTCAATTTAAATTACACTCACCCTGGGAACCGGCGGGCGATCAGCCCAATGCCATTAAAGAGCTTACGGAAGGGATTCATCAAAACGATAAATTCCAAACCCTGTTGGGAATTACCGGCTCAGGTAAAACCCGAACCGTGGCCGGAGTGATTGAGAATGTTCAAAAACCTACCCTGGTAATGAGCCACAACAAAACGCTAGCGGCTCAGCTCTATCGGGAGTTAAGTGACTTTTTCCCCGAGAACCGTGTGGAGTTCTTTATTTCCTATTACGACTACTATCAGCCGGAAGCCTACATATCCGCGCAGGACAAATACATTGAAAAAGATCTCTCCATAAATGAGGAGATCCAGCGACTCAGGCTGCGTGCAACAAGTTCACTTCTATCGGGCCGGCGGGATGTGATCATCGTCTCATCGGTGAGCTGTATTTATGGTATCGGTTCACCGTCTGAATATGAAAAACTGATTGTAAACCTGAAAGTGGGTCAGGAAATTCCGAGAAACACTCTTCTCTACGACCTGGTTGACCTGCACTATACGCGAAGCGATCACGACTTTCGTCGGGGTACATTCCGGGTACGGGGTGATGTGGTGGATATCTATCCGGCCTACTCGGAAGAGGGCCTGCGCGTAACCATGTGGGGAGATGAAATTGAAAAAATGCAGGTGTTTAATGTGGATACCGGGGACATCATCGACGATGTTGAGGAGTTCAGAATTTTCCCGGCTTCACACTATGTGACCACCAAAGACCGCCTGGACGAATCGATCAAACAGATTCGTGATGAGATGCATTGGCGGGTAGAGGTTCTTCAGCAGGAGCAAAAATTCCTGGAGGCTACGCGGCTTCAGCAGCGGACACTTTTCGACATAGAAATGATACAGGAGATCGGTTACTGCTCCGGTATCGAGAACTACTCGCGCTATTTAAGCGCCCGTAAGCCCGGTGAGCGACCCTACTGTTTAATGGATTACTTTCCTGACGACTATCTTCTGGTGGTGGATGAAAGCCATCAGTCCGTACCACAAATCGGCGCAATGTATGGCGGCGACCGCTCCCGAAAAATGGAGCTGGTTGAGCATGGATTTCGCCTGCCCTCAGCCCTGGATAACCGGCCGCTCACGTTTGAGGAGTGGGAGACAATGATCAATCAGGCCATTTTTGTAAGTGCTACACCCAATGATTACGAACTGGAAAAATCGGGCGGCGTATATGTTGAGCAGATTATCCGTCCGACAGGACTGATGGAGCCCGAAATTGAGGTGCGCCCGCTTGACACACAGGTGGATGATCTGCTGGAAGAGATCAGGGTTCGTGCCGCAAAAAATGAGAGGGTACTCTGTATTACCCTGACCAAGCGACTGAGTGAAGAGCTTAGTGAATACTTGAAGAACCTGGGAATAAGCGCCGCATATATGCACAGTGAGCTGGATGCCATGCAGCGAATTGAGGTGCTGTTTAAGTTCAGGCGCGGAGATTTTAAAGTGCTTGTGGGAATTAACCTGTTGCGGGAGGGGATTGATATTCCCGAGTTAAGCCTTGTTGCCATTATGGATGCTGATAAGGAGGGCTTTTTGCGCTCGGAAACGTCACTGTTTCAGATCGTGGGAAGAGCTGCCCGGAATGTTGGCGGTAAAGCCATTCTCTATGCAAATAAAGTAACCAAAAGCATGCAAAAGGTAATTGATGAAACCAATCGCAGGCGAAAAATTCAGATGGAGTACAACAAAAAGCATGGCATCACGCCACAAACGATTGTTAAGGAGTTAAAGCCGCTGGTTGACCCTGCACTCATCTCAACACAGGATTTTACACTCGATTATACACCGGATGAGAAAGAGAAAGATTATCTTGAGGTTGTCAGGGTTGCCGAAGATGGGATTCAGTACAAAGCCAATCCGGCGATGAAAGAAGTTACATTTGAAAGCAAGGAAAAATTTCTCGAATATCTTCGTGAAACTATGATACATTCAGCGAAAAACATGGAGTTTGAAGAAGCTGCGCGAATTCGCGATCAAATTGCTACCTTAGAGAAAGAACTTTGAATTTTTTTAATACACAATGAGTAAAATAGATTTTTTCAAAACTTTTATAAAAGATCGCGATGTAGCGTCGATCACACCCACCTCAATGCGATGTGTAAAGAAAGTTTGTACCAACATCGACTTTTCTAAAGACTTTCTTCTTGTGGAGTATGGCCCTGGAAACGGTGTGTTTTCAAAATACCTGCTTGAAAACATGACTCCCGGTTCACGTCTTATTTTAATTGAATCGAACAAGAATTTTGTAACTCATCTTAAGAAAACCTTGCCGGATCCCCGGGTTGAAGTTTACAACATTCTTGCCGGTGACGTGGAAAGCATTTTGAAACCGGAAGATGTGGGGGCTGTAGACTACGTGCTTTCAGGCATTCCCTTCTCTTTCTTGAAGAAAGACCGTAAAAAGATCGTGCTTGATGCAACTAAAAAAATTCTGAGAGAAGGCGGTCATTTTCTCGCATACCAAACCAGCGGCCACCTCAAGAAGCCTGTAAAAGAGGTTTTCGGTAATCTTGAAACCGACTTCGAGCCACTCAATATCCCGCCCTATTTGATCTACAAGGTTGTGAAGAACGGGGTGTAGGGGTTGTGAGTAGCAAGTATTGAGTATCGAGTATTGAGACAGTATGTTACTATGAGAACTTTCTGCGACTTGAAATTTATTTATAGGTGTAGCAGATCCAATATCGCCGTAATCTTTTTCTCAATACTCGATACTTGCTACTCACTACTCTTACTCAGAAACAATGAACTCCTCCTCCTCAAATAAAATCATCCCCCCCGAGATACTCCTAAACGGTTATCGCCAGGGAATTTTCCCGATGAGTGAATCGAGAGAAGACCGGAAAGTTGGCTGGTACTCGGCAAGGCAGCGCGGCATTATCCCGATGGACCGCTTTAAAGTCTCTAAAAATGTTGAGCGTATTATTCGGCAGGAGCGTTACGAGTGCAGGGTCAACACCTGTTTCAGAGATGTTATGGAAGAGTGTGCCGACCGTAATACAACCTGGATATCCGACCTGATCATAAATTCGTTTGAGCTGCTCCACCTGGCCGGACACGCCCACTCCGTGGAGATGTTTAATAAACAAGGGGAGCTTGCAGGGGGGCTCTACGGCGTAACGCTTGGAGCTGCATTTTTTGGCGAATCGATGTTCAAAAACAGTAAAGAAGCGGATAAGGTGGCTCTGTGGCACTGTCACCGTATCCTGGAAAAGAACGGCTTTGAGCTGTGGGACACACAGTTCTACACCGATCACCTGGCCCGGTTTGGCTGCATAGAAATCCCGGCATCAGAGTATGACCGGCGTCTTGAGCGTGCACTTAAAAAAGAGTGTGAGTTTGTGGATTGACTCTTTCCCCCCTATAGCATCGCTACGGAAGGATTAAAAAGTCCCCCTTCGAAGGGGGACTTTCAATAAACTGATTTATAAATCGAACTGAGGTCCTAAACGTCAAGTATCTTCTCAATCCTTACCTGTACATCTCTCAAATGCACCTGCGTAGCGCGATCGTTGGTGCGGGTTACAGATCTGTCTACCTGCTGTTTCAGCGTTTGAAGCTCGTCCCTTAAAAGGGCTTTAATGTCGCTTCCATGCACGCTGTTGTTTTCACTTTCCATCAGGTTTTGAATATGGCTCAGGTATGTACGCTGCAGATTTCTTCTATATACGTCGATAGCTGAGCTGTTCGACAGTTCGCCCCACACTCCGCTGCGGACGTCTTCCAGCATTTCGGTGATGGCGTACGCTTCATCTCCCCTGAATGTCTCATCCTCAATCAGGCGAATCATTCTTGCACTATTCAGCACACTCATCAGATGACGCCCTTGAAGAGTTTGAACTCGCTCTATGGCGCCGGCATGTTCAATATTTCGAAGAATGTTAACGTCAAGCAGCCAGTCGGGTGTTGTGAAAGCGTACTGGTTCATGAAATTCATTGCCTTTTTCTGATAATCCTTGTTGACGGGTCTGAAAATATCTCCATCCTGATCTGAGGCCAGTCGCTCTACATGCACGCCTCCAATATTTGTGATCACGTGATTTACATACCGGCTCCATATCGAAATGAGTTCACCATGGATCTCCTGAAGATCGTCGTAACCACGACCCGGCGTGGATGTCCACTCCAAAAGATTTGGAACCACGCGCTGCAGATTCATCATGCCATATGTTGAGGCCTGGACGGGATCATCAGAGAGCGTCTCGGTCTGGGCGGATGGGTCATAGCCGGTTGACTGGCCAAACCGATACATTGGATCATCAGCCTTGTCAAGGATCCACTGATTCAGCGTGGGAATTTCATCCTCCGGGGTTTCTGCATCCATTATCACCCTGTAGCCCCAGTTGATTGAATACTTATCATATGGGCCAATTTTGCGGATAAACCGCTCTACCCCGTCGCCGGGCTGGGCGATGTAGTTTTGCCGGGCATAATCCATTACAGACGCCGACACACCGTACTGTTCGGTAAATGTTGGTGATCGCAGTGAATCAACGGGGTATGAAGAGTTCGCCTTCATATTGTGGGGCAAGCCGAGAGCATGCCCAATTTCGTGGGTAATTACCTGGCGGATTGCCTCTTTCAGGTAATCATCATCCACACGCATGGAGCGGGCTTTTGGATTTGCTGCGCCGGTTTCAAGCATTAAACGGTTGCGGTAAGAGCGGATGTGGTTGTGATACCAGATAATATCACTGCCAATGATTTCGCCGGTGCGGGGGTCGGTCATGCTTGGCCCGGTTGCGTTTCTGGTGGTATTGGCTATCCAGCGAACCATATTGTAGCGAATATCTTCCGGCTCAAAGTCAGGGTCTTCCTCTTTGGTTGGCGGGAGTTTTGCCTGAATTGCATTTTTAAATCCGGCCACTTCAAAAGCTTCATTCCAATCCTCCACGCCATCAATCACCCACTGACGATACTCCTCCGGCGTGCCGGGGTCCACATAGTAAACAATCGGTTTTACAGGCTCAACAAGCTCGCCACGCGCATAGGCGTCCGGATCGGAGGGCTCCAGTCTCCAGCGCCGTATCAGTGACCTTGTGGCCGCTTTCTGTTCGTCTGAACCAAAATCCAGCTGTGTTACGGTAAACCATCCCACCCGATAGTCGTGGTGACGGGGAGTCATCGGTTCTTTCGGCAAAAGCGCCATCGACTGGTTCATCAACAGCGAGATGGTGTTGGTTCCCCCGGCTGACGGAGGGTTCATCGCTTCATAGGTCATCACATGCCGGGCCTCAACATTCATGGGAAATGTTCGAACCGTGTCAATATAGCTGCGGCTGTTATCAAGGCGGCGCACCTGGTACATACTTCTGAATCGCCCTGTCATTCCTGAAATGGCCGCTACGTCAGATTCAAACAGGCTGTTGATCTCGATCAGCGTTGTGGTGCTGTCGGGGCCAATCGCTTTTATGTCGAAAGCGGCAATTATGGGTTCAAAATTATTGGCACGAACAGATCGCGAAATGGGAAGAGAATCAGCAGCCACGCTATTATAAGAGCGCTGTCTGATGTTGATTTTGCCATTCACCTTTTCAAATGCAATCACCTGTTCCGCGGTTTTTGAACCACTGCTGGTAAAACCAAAAAAGTTTGATGGTACGGCTGCCACCCGGCTAACCATTAGAAAATCACGGCCCAGTAGTGAGTCTGGAATCTCATAATAAATTTTATCGCCAACATAGTGTACATCAACAACGCCCCGGCTGGATACGGCTTTATCTGTAATAACGCTGCTGTAGCCGTTTGAAGCAGAAGCAGCAGACCTTGTAGAGGGCGGTGTTTCTGCTACTTGCTCTGAAGTAGCGCAGGAGGTGGTTATCAATACTGTTAGTAGAATTGAGAGAAACAGGAGTATCGGTTTTTTCATGTACAATGAGATTCATTTATAAGAGTTGGTGCGAAAAGAAACGAAGAATATTCGATTCTTTAAAACAGAAAGGCTAAAATTTTACATCAATCGCGATTTATATGGGAAATCGTGCGATTTGGTTTTTATGAAGCTTGAATGCGAAAAAACTCCATGCAGATAGGACTTTGGGGGCCACGATGGGGCAGGTCTTTATGCGACAATTGAGTATTGATATAACACTAGTTCAGAAATTAGTTCTTTAGTCTGTTGCAATCACCCCTAAATCCCCTCCTTTAAAAGGAGGGGATTTTTATTGCCAAGCTCAATGATTTTATCTCGCCCCCGCAGGAGTCTCTAAGGGCTCATTTATTGCACCCCGAGCATTCGGGAAACTCAGGTCATTTTAGCTGATTACTACAGCGAATGACCACTGTTTTCTCTGGAACAAAATCTAAAATGAGTTGTAATAAGCTGTTGCAGCTTGGGATAACCTTAACATGGAGGGGTATTTGGAAGATCTGATATTGTGGGCTTTAAATAACGCGTTGTTAATAATTGGAATCCTGATTGTATTCTATGGTTTGAGAAAACTATACAGAGGGGACAATTGGGGGATTTGGATATTATCGGTTGGGGTAGTGGTGATAGTTATGTTTTTTACAGTAGATGACTGGGGCCATCTACTAACTGCTTTTCGTTCTGCATGGGAATCAGCTATCAGGTGATATCTCTATACAGATTTGTAGTGTCATTTCAACAATAAAGTATCTGGTGATTGGCAAAGTCCCCTCCTTCCCAAGGAGGGGATTTAGGGGTGTTTCAAATGGATCATGCTCTTTTTTCACAATGTTTTTACCAGAAAAAATTCCGGCCCAACCACCCCCTGCATGTCACTGATAATTTACACTTTACATGACAGTAGTTTTGAACATTTGTGCAGCTCAATCTCTTATGAATCTGCCTGATCCTGTTTTCCAATGGTCTCGATCTTTGAGTCCTCTCCAAACTTTGATCCCCAGGTGAAAGGTATTTTGAGAAGGTTACTTGTTACAAATCTAATATCCATTTTAGGATAAAAGATATTATTGCTTCTGAAATGTTAAACACAATAAGAAAAAATCAAAAAATTTGGGAGCAAACTTAGGGAGTGCAAAAATAAAAATAATTCTTTTACATAGGACATAGACTTATGCGAGTATCTGTTTAATAAATATAACGGAAAGATTTTAGGCAGATAGTTAATAGGTGAAGAAAAAATTTTAAATGTCTGGACATGACCTATGGTATTAAAAAAAATCACTTCAATTATTGCTGCGTGTCTTATAGGCAGCTTGCTTCTATTCTACTCTGAATACGGATGGGCTCAACAAACTTCCTCTCAAAGGCAAATTTCATCTCAACATCTGCCCGCATTTCCGGTTCCAAAACCGTCTGTATTTGATAATCCTTCGGTCAATCCGTCTTTTGGTTTTGCTGCAGGTATGCCGGTGTGGGGGAATCCATCTGTGCCGGCTCCATCCGTGGCAAATATGGGAAATACCGAAAGTGTACAACGCTTTATTCAGATACAGCAGCTTGTGGCTGAAATCGAAAGAGAATCCTTGCAAAACCTTTACGATTTTCCGGACCGGAATCACATTCAACCCGGATCTGAACACTATGAACTGGCTTTTAATGATATGCAGGATATGCTTCAGGGCAATAAAACACTGAGTTTATCCGACGCCGTATTCCTGGTGGAGAACGCCTTTTTCGAAGGGCAGCTTTCCAGGGAGGTTTTTGATGTTGCTTTGGATCATTATGTTGAATTCATCCTGCGCTGGCTGGATGAACAAGGATTGGATACTTCTTCGCTGACTGCCCGGCTGTACGGATTGCAGCAACTATTCAGCGATACACTGGAGGTAACTAACCCCGGCATGGAAACCGTGCAGATTCACTACCCGTTTGATTATGATTTTGACGATTTCTGGGGGCATGAAAAGTTTACCAACCAGTTTGTAACTAAACTCCTGGCAACAGGAAGCGGCCAGTGTTATTCTCTGCCGACTCTTTTTCTTTTGCTTGCAGAACGACTGGATGTAGAAGCCTATTTGGCATTTTCACCGAACCATTCCTTTGTACGTCTGAAAGATGAAAATGGCCATTGGTATAACTTCGAGGCGACCACCGGCTATCTGGTAAGTGACGCATGGGTAATGGGTTCAGGATACGTAACGGCGGATGCCATACGAAGCAAAATTTTCCTGAATCCGCTGGATACCCGGGATATTGTAGCTCATAAACTGGCCGACCTTGCCCGGGGGTACCACCACAAATATGGCAACAGCCCTTTCGTGAAAAAAGCAGCGGAGGCGTCTGTTGAATATTTGCCGGACAATATTTATGCCATGATGATCCGGGCCAACTACCAGACCGATTTGGTTGACTGGTTGTGGAACATCCGTGGCAATCCGCATCCATCTCACTTTGAGTCGGATGCAACGATCAGGGAGATTGTAGCCGTACGGAACAATATGTACCGGCGTATTGACGCCACCGGATACCAGGCGATGCCTGAAGAGGCCTACCGGGCCTGGCTGGAGTCTGTGGAACAGGAAAAAGAGAAGCAGAACGAGCAGCGACAATACCTGCGCCTTCTGGAACGGCCCAAACAATAAAGGATAATTATTTTTGAAAGAATATATACTTTGATAACGAACAAGGAGAACTGAAAGTGAAAACCACTTTAAACCTGATTGCCTGCTTGTTTCTTGCCGGTACCGTTCATGCACAAAATCCGTATGAATCGATTGGCCGCTACGCGGAGATGCTGACGCTGAGCAACGGGCAATACCAGGAGTTTATTCCCAACGACACGCTCGTTGTGATTGGCTCGGTTCTGTTCAATACGATGACAGAGCAGATTGTCGGTTTTGCCGAAACAGACACGGTTTTAATAAACCCGGGTTTTGAGCCGGAAGTGAGAAGCCGGTTCTTATCGGTGGATCCTTATGCAGCCAGTTTTCCAAATATTTCACCTTACGCT
The DNA here is from genome assembly GCA_007693295.1 of Balneolaceae bacterium. Taxonomy (GTDB): domain Bacteria; phylum Bacteroidota; class Rhodothermia; order Balneolales; family Balneolaceae; genus Rhodohalobacter. The sequence continues at coordinate 6,143 of REDT01000291.1, read as the reverse complement.
TATGCCAATAACGACCCGATCCGCTTTATGGATCCTACTGGAATGTACCCGGTTTGCGGGGATGCGTGTGATGAAACCTATCAGGCAGGCAATGTGGTTGAAAACCGGCATGGAAGCTGGGAATACCAGGGTAACAATCAGTGGCTGGATTTAAATACGGGAGATACAGTTAGCGGGTCGTCTCTTCTGGCTCGATATGAATCGGAGTATGCTCGTGCATCGGTGGCAGCGTTGGGGATTTTTGTACCCGTCGCTACGGCTGAACCCACACCGGTGGGTGAAATACTGCTTGGGGCTGCAGCGATTGGTTTTGTGGGATATAATCTTTGGCAGAGTTTGAATGCCCCGGTCGGTGAGATAAACTTTGGACAACCAACGGTAAGTTTTGCGCAAAGTGAGCAGGATAAAAAAATGAGCGATGCTGAAGTAAAAAGGATGAAAGAAAAATTAGGACTTACCAGAGAGCAACTGCACGACCTTAAAGGAGGTATAAATGCTTCGAAAAGAGATTTTTATAAAAAACCTAATGGCGATATTGTCGTTAAGCCCAAAAACGGAAAAGGACCTGGAGAACCGACAGGTTTAAATATTAAGAACATTTGAGATATGAATATGAAATTTTCAATTCAATTAAAATTTACAGTTTTTGGAAGCAGCTTTGATCCAAATGAAATAACGGAATTATGTAAAATACAACCACATAGAATTTGGAAAGCCGGGGATACAATAGCTTCTACTATAATGAAAAGAAAGAATTATGGTTGGACAATTATATCAAAAGAAATAGAATCAGATGGTTTAGATTTGTTATTAAAGGAGATGATAAAAAAGATTACCCCAGTTAAAAGTTTGTTGAGAGATCATATCAATAAACACAATTTAAACTCTGAACTAGCTTGTATAATTACTTTACATGAAGAAGCTCCTTCAATAAATATTGATCAAAAGTCAGTACACTTTTTTAGTGATCTTGGTTCGTCAATTGATATTGATATTTATTTGGGTGAATAGAAAATTTGAAATTCTAATAGACTCTCTAAAAGGAAAAAAAAGGGCAGGAGTGCCCATGGGCATTAATATCAAAAACAACAATTGACATGAAACCTCTTCTCACCTTTATTTATTGCCTGTTTCTTGCCGGTACCGTTCATGCACAAAATCCGTATGAATCGATTGGCCGCCACGCTGAGATGCTGACACTGAGCAACGGGCAATACCAGGAGTTTATTTCCAACGACACGCTCGTTGTGATTGGCTCGGTTCTGTACAATACGATGACAGAGCAGATTGTCGGTTTTGCCGAAACAGACACGGTTTTGATAAACCTTGGTTTTGAGCCGGAGGTGAGGAGCCGGTTCTTATCGGTGGATCCTTATGCATCAAAATATCCATCTATTAGTCCTTATGCATATGTTTCAAATAATCCTTTGATATATATTGACCCTGATGGGCGAACAATTATAGGAGTTGATGGAAAGCCTGTAACACACCACAGAGACGAAGAATCTGGAAAAATTATTTGGTCTGATAATGCTTCTGAAGATATTCGACGAATTGGAAATGCGATGCTTGAAACCAGTACTGGATCACAACAATTGAATGCCATGATTGATTCCGATGTCGAAATAACACTAAACTTAAGTGGTGAAATAAAATTTAGTGCCAGAGGAAACCTTGAAAGAGGAACGACAACATATACAGATTATACTAAGAACGAGGATGGAAGCTATACAATACATAAGGCTCTCATTACAATTTATGAAGGGTCAATATTGGCCTACATGGATAAATATGCAGAAAGCAACCATGTAAGGATTATGAATACTGTTGACAGAATGGTTGGAGGGACTGCTGGTCATGAATCGGTACACGTAGTAGATCCGGTTAACGCAAGTCGTTCAATTCAACAAGCAAGAGATTGAATTCCTTTTCTTAATCGAGAAGTAAAACCAGGACAAATCGAAAGACAAATAATCCGAGAAGTATACGAAATACTTAGGAGAAGAGATTAAAATGAAAACCATAATAATTTTATTTTTTTTGTTCTATTTAACAGTGATTTCATGTTCAAAACAGGTAAAACACAAAAAATTAGATTTTGACACTTTAGATAAAAGTCAAAGTGAGCTTATTGATTACTTGTCTGAAAAGGAATTGCTAAACAAAAAAACAATAGAAACATCATTGTTTATTATTGATTTATGTAAAGAATCCAATAATGATATTGATAATATTGGCAATTTAAAGCCAAGTTTATTCAAAATTGGAATCGCAGGACCCCATTATTTACCCCGCATAATAGCCGTTTCGAATAATCATATATACGTTTTAAATGAATATGATGAAAAAGCAGTGTTTCACTTCGTCAACTTGTTTAGTAAACAAGTTGACGAAGTGAACAAAATAAACTGTTATGTAAATTCTTTCAAAGAGTTGCAGAATATTCACATTATGTTAAATACAATGGATAATATTCAAGATGAAGATTTGGATCTAAATTAGATAAGCTTCAGTCTGTTTTAGCATCAAACAAATATCACAAAAATCTTTTTTTAAATATTGATTGCAACTTATGCTTGTTGAGATCTTAAAATGAAACATTTTCTACTCTTAATTGCCTGCTTGTTTCTTGCTGGTACCGTTCAAGCACAAAATCCGTATGAATCGATTGGCCACTATGACAGGATGCAGAGGATTATGAATGCACAAACTGTTGGTAAAAATATTACTTATCCTTCAGAAATTGATTCTCTCAAGATTCTCTATCAATCTGCTTTTAGCGAAATCATATCCATGCTTGACGGAACCCAGCCAGCCAGCTTCAAGCGTGCTGTGTTTGAAGTAGAGAATGCTTACCTGGATGGAATGCTGGATTGGGAAGCATTCCAACAGGAGCTGGATTTGCTTACGGGTCTCGCCTGGCAAGTGATGCAGACCAGAAAACTAAACTACGACGGCCGGGATAAAAGCACTGTTGAAACCCATGCTGCCTTGTTTACAGTAATGACGGATACGCTTGCAGTTTTATTGAATAATGAAGTCAGTGTAAAACATTTACCCTTCCGTTACGATTTTGAAGATGTGTTTGGACGAAGCGATTGGTCACAAATGTTTGTCACAAAACTATTAACCACTCGAACCGGCAACTGCCACTCCCTACCTTACCTGTATAAAATTCTGTCTGAGGATATGAATGTGCCGGCCCATCTTGCACTGGCACCCAATCATGTCTATATCAAACTTCGTAACGAACAATCAGGCTGGTACAGCACCGAACTGACCAGTGGGCAGTTTCCGATAGATGCCTGGATATTGGCTTCAGGTTATGTACACATAGATGCTATCAGAAACGGAATTTATATGGAAGCACTCACCACCAGACAGTCTCTGGCTCTAATGCTTGTTGATCTGGCTATCGGGTATGAACGAAAAACAGCAGGAATGGATCCCGATTTTGTCATCGACATAATCGAAAAAGCACTGGAATATGATCCGAACAGTATCAACGCATTACTGTTAAAGGCGAAGACTTTCAGTAAAAAACTTCAAAGGGATATGATGAAGCTGGGTTTTAAGACACTGGAAGAAATCAAACGTGACATACCGGTAAAGGAAAAAGTTCGAAAAGTGGAACGTCTCTACAGCAAAATACATAATCTTGGCTACAGACAGATGCCTGAAGAAATGTATATAGTGTGGCTTCATAGTCTTGAAAAAGAAACTGAGAAGTATCAAAACACAAATTTACCGTTTCTCAATAATTGATTAATTGGCTCGATTACAAAAAATTTATTCGTGGTCAGTACTCTTTTCAATCTTCACATCATCCCCGAATTTCGACCCCACCGGTGGACGATATTCCTGGAATGGTATCTTCAGCAAATTTCCAAGCCGGTCGTTCTCTTCCGGATCCATATGTGTATCGATACCGTATTTTAAGTTTTTGATATCGTCCACCTCGGCAAAAGTGCCGAATACACGGTCCCAGATGGCAAAGATATTGCCATAGTTGGTGTCGGTAAGCGGCTGCGTGTAGTGATGATGAATCTTATGCATGTTGGGTGTAACAAACAGATAAGAGAGCGCGCGGTCGACCTGTACCGGCATGTTTATATTGGCGTGGGTAATGTGAGCAAACAGAACGGAGAGGCTTTGATAGAGCATGACAATCCCAATCGGAACGCCGACCAGAAATACGCCCATAATTGTAAAAAAGATCCGAAATACCGTCTCGCCGGGATGATGGCGCAGGCCGGTGGTCACATCCACGGTGGTGTCGGTGTGGTGAATCAGGTGAAATTTCCACATCCACTTCACCTTGTGCTCCACCCAGTGTACCAGCCATGCGCCGATAAAATCGAGCAGCATTACCCCGATTATGATTTTTGCCCATAGCGGCAATTCCACAAGATAGAGCAGCCCAAACTGATTTTCCGCCACCCACCAGGAGGTGAAGTATAGAACTCCTGCCAAGCCAAAACCGATAATGGCCGTAAAGAGTGTAAAGGTCAGGTTTATGCCGGCATGGCGATACTTGTTGTATTGAAACCGGAAGAGAGGAATAACTCCCTCCATAACCCAAAAGAGAAAAATACCTCCAATAAGAATGGTTGCCCGCCAGATGGTGGGGATCTCTTCAAAAAATGCAATCAGCGATTCCATGGTTTCAATCAAGAATTAATGGCAATTAATCTAAGTTTGATACTAATATTTCAAAAAAAGAAGTTCCCCTCCTCTCCAAGGAGGGGGCGGGGGTGGTTCACTGCATTGTTTTATGGTTATAAATTAAAAAGTGATTCATAACCTTTTCCCCCAAAGGGTTGCCCATGGCACAACCACCCCTAAATCACTCCGTGGGAATCGCTTCGCTCGGAGCCCCTCCTTGTCCCGTAGGGATCACTACGTGGGAAAGGAGGGGCTCTTTCAGAGCCTCAATCTAGTTATTTAATTAATCGAACTAAGGTTTGTTTTAAACTACAATGAAAAGTACTTCTGTAAACCTCATTTTCACCTTCGTTTCACAATAACTATAATTACCGAAACTACGATAAAAAGAGCAACAAGCGGCCACACCCAAAGCGGCAGGGTAAATGTCATAATCAACCTTCCTTCAGGTTCTTCATACTGCGCAGGGATAACGGGCAAACCTTCCTCATTCGTTTCGTGACTCAGTGTGTACTCCAGAACGGCCTGCCACACTTTAAGCTGACCTTCATCTCTGTAAATAATCGTTTCGTCCAGATCAACTGAGCTGCCATTTTCATCACGAAGCTGAATAGCCAGGTTTGGGACTACTTCTCCCACCAGCGGCAGAAATCCGGCAATGTAATAGTCGGTTACCACATGCAACAGAGTGTCGTTCCCTTTTCTGACTGGCACGGGATCTTGCCCGGAACGGTTCAGTTCAGCGCTCAAAACAGCCCGGGAAGTCGGGATCGGGGTTCCTGAAAATGGAATTTTAAAGAGCACGGCGCGCCCGGGGTCATACATCATGCTGAGCCCCGAGAATTGAAGAAAAAAGTTATCACCCCTTAATCCGGACAGCAACACTGACACCTCCAAAGCCCGCCGCACTTCATCTTCCGTTAAATAGAACGAAACCATCGGATAGCCGGGGTTGCCATCCTTTCCTGAGCCTAGTCCGGTAGCCATGACCAGATCGTAAAATGAGATCATCTCATTGCTCCACTCCTCTGTTCCGATAACGATATCGCTGCGAATGGCCCCGTTTGCCTGAACAGCAATATCAACAGGTTTGCCCAGGGCTTCTTCAGCGGCTCTTTTCAATGCATCTGTGATATAATTTCCAATGGCAGATTCGCGCTGGGGGCGGTTCCTCTGAATCGGGAAAGATGATGTTGCAACAACTCTTCGAATATCCACAACCTCTCCCATTGTAAGCTCTGCAATCCAGTCGTTCAGGATTGATTCATAGCGATCCACCTCAGCGGCAATTTCTTCATCTTCCGGCACGTCCTTATTGAGAGGCTTCAGAAAAGGAGTGCTTTCCACATCATTCATCACATTCACCCGTCGTTCACCGGCATCCCAGCTGAGCTCAAGAATACCGAGATAGTTCAGATAGTGCCCGGCCTGAACAATTACGGTTTTTCCTTCAATAATCGGCTCATAAAGCGGAGTGT
>REDT01000085.1 GCA_007693295.1 Balneolaceae bacterium | reverse complement strand
ACTGAAGGGCAGGGTTCGGTGACCAAGAGTCCCGATCAGGATTCCTACACCGACGGAACACAGGTGACGCTAACCGCAAACCCTGCCTCCGGGTGGAGTTTCAAGCAGTGGCAGGGAGATCTCTCTGGCAGCACAAACCCGGCTGCCATTACAGTTGACCAAGACAAATCCGTGACAGCTGTCTTTGAGGAGGATGAAGCAGCAACGTTAGCCGTTGGTGAGGTCAAATTCTTTATCAAAGAGATGGAGTTGGGGGGAGCACGACAAACCAGGGATTTTAAAACCGAAAACTTTATCCTGAATGTGCCGATTGACGGTACACCGTTCCAAATTACACACGTGCAGATACCTGCCGGATTTTATGATGAAATGGAGCTTGATATCGCAAAACCCGGCAATAGTGTAACAATAGATGATCCCGATTTCATGGATGGATCAAATCGTTACTCACTTGTTGTAAATGGTGTTTTTAATGGGGTAAACTTCACGTTTCAGTCTGTAGAAGATTTTCAAATTGATATAGATTTTAGGCCGCATCTTGAAATTAGAAGCGGCCAAACAGCTGTTATAGCCATAACCATAGATTTTGAGGAATGGTTTAAGGGAGAAGATGGTGAAATTTTGGATCCCGGTGATCTCCGAAATAAAGAACAAATCAACAAGAATATTGAAGACTCATTTAGTGATTTTGAGGATGATTTTTGATCCCTTTCAGCCTTAAATTCGGCGAGAGTTTTAGCGCCAATTCAGCCTGCTGAATTTACTTCCGTTTGACTCAAAACGAACGGCTCCCTCAAGGCTCGTATACTTTTGTTTTTCACTAAACTCCTGCATTCTTAAAACCGCATCCATTCCGGGATGCCTGAATGGATTGTAAAATGCCAGCGAAACTACGGTCACATCTGGAGCCACATATCTCATAAAAGGCTCTGTTGAGCTGGTATTGCTTCCGTGATGCCCGCTTTTATAAAGGTCGGACTTCAAAAAATCTCCATAACGGGTCGCCAGCTCTCTTTCCTGCTCGGTTTCTGCATCGCCTGTAAAAAGTATGGATTGCTCTCCATAGACAACCTTGATCGCAACCGACCTGTTATTTGGGTTAGATGGCCTGGCGCGATTATTTTCAGGCCCAAGTACAAATACCCGGATAGATGGATCTATATCGATCAAATCGCCTGATTTCGGCGTATGAATCGGTATTTCTCTTTCCCGGGCAAGATTCATATAGTTTAGATAGAGCGCAGATTCGTACGTAAAATCACTTTGATATATTGCTGCTATATCAAAAGCCTCAATTAGAGCTGGCATTCCACCAATATGGTCGGCATGAGGGTGGGATAAAATTACAGCATCAAGCCGGTCAATTCCCAGGTTTTCAAAATAGGGTACAAGAACACGATCACCGCTATTTGAAAATGGTGACCAACGTCCGGCATCTATCAAAATATGCTTGCCATTTGGCGTAATAATATGCGCGGCGTCTCCCTGGCCTACATCCAGAAATGTAATATTCATTGTTTTGTAGGGCGGAGTTTTTATGATACCCTCAACCATATAGAGATTCAGAGCGAAAAGAAGACCTGTCAGAATTTTCCATCGTATTGACGGCATTCGAATGGCCGCTATTACCAAAGCAGCCATCATCCAAATCAGGAATAGTGAAATCATACTGTTTTCCACTGTAATGAAAGAGTAATCCATCCCGCCAAAGGTTGAAGCTACCCTGTTGATCCATTCAACCGAATATTGAACGGGTAAAACTCCATATTGGAAAATTGTTGGGCTGATTGGACTCAGAATTGAAAACAGTAATCCAATTGGGACGGTAAACGTAAGAATTGGCACCACAAGAGCATTAGAAACCGGCCCTATAATGGAAAATTCACCGAAATAGTGTATCAAAATAGGAAACAGGCCGATTTGAACCACAACCGAGACCAGCATGATGGTTAACAATCCGCCAAAGATACCGTGCCTGTACTTGAATGGTATTACTCTTTGCGCCTCGGGCATCACCAAAAGAATCACGAACACGGCCGCGAATGACAGCTGAAAGCCAACATCAAACAGCTGATGAGGATTGATTAGCAATAGAATAACAGCGGCTGTGGCCGTAAGGTTTATTGAGTTTCTGGTTTTATGAAACAATTTACCATATGTAATAAGCCAGGCCATCAGCGACGCCCTGCTCACAGACGCACTGAATCCCGTTAAGCCGGCATACCCTGTCAGAAGCAGAGTGAGCAGGAGAAGCCCCAGCCATTTACCCCATCGATTTCCCCATAGAAATGGAATAATGATCCAAAAAGGAGCCACAATAAAGCCGACATGCAGTCCTGATACTGCCATAACATGCGACAGGCCTGACCTTGAAAATTGAGTTCTTGACTCGTTCGTTAACTCCTCTTTATAACCCAGAATTAATGCTTTAGCAAGCGGTGCCTGTTTGCCGGAAAAGATAGCGTCAACATTTTTTTGAACGGCCGAGCGAAATGGCCTCCAGCTGATGGATTTCTGGTTTTCAGATGAAATCAGGTTCACAATCTCCCCGTGAGAGACAATACCCTGATTCAACAGCCATCCTCCATAATCAAATTCATGAGGATTCCGCCTTTCAGGAAACTCGTATAATCGTATTTCAGCACGTATGGTTTCACCCTGAAACAGACTGTGTTGAATACTGTCGTAAATGCGAATCCGATATTTAAAACTCCACTCCTTACCCTCCGGCAAGCGGGTATTTACTACCTCTACAAGGTAAACAGCCCTTCCGCTGCTGCTAATTCCGGCCTGACTTACCTGCCCCTCTATGATGATGTTCTCCCAGGCATAATTCAGTAGCGGAGTACTCCTTTCGATATGTCCGGCATGGGTATACTCTTTTATATGAATCAGGGAGGCTGAGGCGAATGCTATGAAACACAGATAGCTCAGTATTGCCAAGCGGGCCGAAGCAACCGGAAACTTTCGATTTATAATGAACTCAGAAAAGATCCAAACAAGAACGACCAGGAGGGCTGTAACGGCCATCTGCAGATTGGTGGTATCAAATAGCCTGGCGTAAATAATTCCTGCCATCAAACAGATCATGATCCGCACAGCCGGAAAAGAGGCAAAAGGTATCTGATATGATTGTATTCTCCCCATATTTGTAAGAACCCGAATGATTCAAATCCTTACAAAAATAACGGTGCAGTATTACAGTTTACCCGGGCTTTGTGCAGCTACCCGTCTTCTCTTAATCCAAGTTTTTTACATAACGCGGCAAGCTGAACTTTCTCTTCGTCGGTGAGTACACTAAACTCATCTTTTATCTTTTCAAGGTGCTTGGGGAAAAAACCCTTGATGAATTTATCCCCCTCTTTGGTTAAATGGATCAATACCGCACGGCGATCGCTTGGGTCTTTTTTTCTCTTTACATAACCGCATTTTTCCAGGTTGTCGACAACCATGGTGATGTTACCGCCGCTTTTCAGAATTTTTTCTCCGATCGCCCTTTGGTTTAACGGGCCAAGGTGATATAGAGCTTCAAGGGTGCCAAACTGGCTCACGGTTAAATCTGCATCTGCCAAATGCCGGTTCAGCCTGTTGTTGATCGACTCTGTAGCCCTCATTAGCTTAATGAATGCATTCAAAGTTAGTTTGTCAGACTCCGGACCTGAATAGTGTGTTCCCATAATGAGTAGTTTAAGTAGAACCGGTTAAAAAGCAGATCATAAAATCCAATCCGCTTTAATTTACTAAGACTTAAGTTTAGCGAATTTACGTTTACCAACTTTAAGAGCAAGCTCCTGACCCTTTTCAAACGTAATTTCAAAGTTTGGATCCTGAATCTTTTCGTCTTCAAGACTGATACCGCCCTGCTTCATCATTCTTTTAGTTTCACCGTTGCTCGAGGTTAAATTTGCATCAGAGATTATATCCAGGAGCCGATGGGTAGACCCGGCTTCAAACTCAATTACGGGTGCGTCATCCGGAATATTTTTATTAATAACGGTTTGTTCAAAATGGTTTCTGGCATTTCTTGCAGCCTCTTCGCCATGGTACATCCTCGTTAAGGTGAATGCCAGATCATGTTTGGTGTTCCGGGGGTCCTTTTTAATCTTCTGTTCAATCTGATTCAGTTCATCAACAGGCACATCTGTTACCAATTCAAAGTATGAATAAATCAGGTCATCAGGTATAGAGAGAACTTTTCCATAGATCTCATTTTCCGGTTCATCAATTCCAATATAGTTGTCGTACGATTTACTCATCTTCATCGACCCATCCGTACCTACCAATAACGGCATCATCAGGCAAATTTGCGGATCCTGTCCGTCACTCCTCTGAAGATCGCGTCCTACCAAAAGGTTAAACTTTTGATCGGTACCGCCAAGCTCAACGTCAGATTTCAGGTAGACAGAGTCCTGCCCCTGTGCAAGGGGGTAGAGGAATTCGTGCAGTGAGATCGTTTCGTTATTCTTGTAGCGCTTTGAAAAATCATCTCTCTCTATCATCCGGGCTACGGTCAGGTTCGACGACAGTTTTACAACATCCATAAAAGTCATTTCACCGAGCCAATCGATATTGTTTACAAGAGTCATTTTCTCTTCATCCAATATTTTCCTGGCCTGCTCGATGTAAGTTTGCGCATTCTCCTCAACCTCTTCTGGGGTTAACGGAGGCCGTGTTTTATTCTGGCCCGATGGATCACCAATCATTGCCGTGAAACCTCCTATGATCAGGATCGCCTCATGTCCGAGATCCTGAAATTGACGAAGTTTTCTCAAAATAACGGAATGGCCCAGGTGCAAGTCGGGGCGTGTAGGATCTACGCCAAGCTTTATCCTGAGAGGTGTATTGGTTTTAATCGACTTTTTCAGTTTATCAATAAGTTCGTGTTCAGGCACTATTTCTACTGTGCCCCGCTTGATAACTGTTAACTGCTCTTCAACAGATGGAAAACTCATGGTACTTTCTATTCAAAAATTGGGAGTGATTTAATTGGGTTATTTTCAGCAATCGCACTCTCGATTGTATCGATAAAATTTTCTGCTCCGGGATACACCGCAGCTACCATGTTAAACACGGCCGGTGCCATGTAGATCACAACAGGGTATGAAAACGATTCATTTCTGGAATCTTCACCGGGCATGTTAAATCCAGCCAGTAATAGCAGCACGGCACTTACAACGATTCCCGATTTCAGAGCGCCAAAAATAAGTCCGGCCAGCCTGTTTATAAAATTTATCTTTATAAGCTCAATAAACTTTTGAATCAGATATGCGAGAAACTGCACGGTGGCAATGGTAAAAATAAACAGGAAAATGCCGGCAGCTATGGTGGCGTGATCTACATCGTTAAAGAGAGGCCTGAAGATAACTGAAACGGCATGCATATACTCGAACGTGATAAACACAGCCAGAATGATACCGGCTATACTCAACACCTCATAGATGAATCCGCTCATAAATCCCTTCCAGGCAAAGTAGCCGATAGGGAGGAGAATAAACAGATCGAGCAGGTTCATTTAGTTTAGCTGGAGAGTTCTTCTTTAACCACCCGGCTCACAACGGAGCCGTCGGCCTTACCTTTCAAGTTGTTCATGATAACGCCCATCACTTTACCCATATCGGCCATACCTGATGCGCCTGAACTCTCAATTTCTTTCTTTACTTCAGCGCGGATCTCCTCTTCACTCATCATTTTGGGAAGATAGGTTTCAATAATTGTCAGCTCTTCTTTCTCCTTGTCTGCCAGGTCTTGCCTTTCTCCTTTTTCAAACTGATCGATGGATTCCTTCCGTTGTTTCGCAGCTTTCATCAACACTTCAACTACCTGTTCGTCGGTAATGGATCCTTCGCCGCCACTGCGTTCACTGATCTCTTTTTCCAGGATTTTTGATTTTAGCGACCTCAATACTCTCAAGCGGTCCGCTTCTCTGGCTTTCATAGCCTCTTTTAAATCATTTAGTATTGAATCTTTGATACTCATTATAATCTGTTCTATTTGATTAGATAAAATTGAACAATTGGTTCGTATACAGAAATGTAAGCAAAAAAAAAGGTTCCATCCGTTTGGATGCAACCTTTATCTTCAAACAGCTTTATAGCTATTTTTTATTTCTTTGGATAAATTCACTTACGCTATCCTGGTCCATCATCGTTTCCTTATAAGAGTATTTGCCTCTTTCATTTTTAGTGGAGATGATTACTTTCGCCATTTTACGCTGGGCTTGTTTCATTGCCTGGGCTTCTTCGCCAAATGCTTGTCTTTTAGCCATAATTATTCTCTATTTAATTTCTTTATGAACGGTATGCTTTCGGAGTACCGGATTGTACTTCTTCAATTCAACACGATCTGTAGTATTTCTTCGATTTTTCATCGTTACATACCGTGAACTGCCCGGCTTCTCTGTGCATTCTAAAATTACCTGTATGCGATTACCTTTCGCCATTGATCTATACCTCTTTTAAAAGTGTTCCTTTTTTTCTGGCTTCTTTCAGAACAGCAGAAATACCTTTCTTATTAATTGTGCGCAGTGTCTTGGCGTTAACCTTTAGAGTTACCCACCGATCCTCTTCTGGAATATAAAAGCGTCGCTTCTGAAGATTTAAATGAAACAGATGCTTGGATTTATTATTCGCTTTGGATGAGCGATAACCATTGAGCGCCCCTTTTCCAGTAATATCGTCTTTACGTGACATGATTCAACCTGTTAAAACTGATTTTTTGATAGACACCAAAATTACCGTTTAATCGATTTAAATTCAATCCTTTTTTCTAAAATGAATTTAACCCGTTTTTTCAGACTGAAAAACTCTTTCAGACGCCTTATTTTCAAAAGCCAAAATCCCCCTGCATTCGCTATCTGTTGATGCGGGAATAAAAACCATACCTTTTTTTGATTTTGCTCATTTAAACGGTATTTTACGGCGCCTAAGAGGCTATTAATAATATTACTCAACCCCATTCCATGGCACAATCGAAAGGATCCGACTATAAAGCGTCGAATATTCAGGTTTTAGAGGGTCTCGAAGCTGTTCGCAAACGTCCATCAATGTATATTGGCGATACTGCTCAGCGCGGACTCCACCATCTTATCAACGAAGTTGTCGATAACTCAATCGATGAAGCTCTTGCCGGTCATTGCGACTACATCAAGATATACATTCACAAAGACAACTCCATCACAGTTTCAGATAACGGCCGTGGAATACCGGTTGATGAACATCCGAAATTAAAAATGCCCGCTGTTGAAGTTGTACTTACCAAACTTCACGCCGGCGGTAAGTTTGACAAAGATTCCTATAAAGTTTCCGGAGGTTTGCACGGTGTTGGCGTGAGCTGTGTGAATGCACTCTCAATATTCTTCAGTGCAGAGATCCATCGTGATGGAAAAATTTATGTAATGGAATTTGAAAAGGGCACAACCAAGATTCCGCTCAAAGAGGTCGGTAAAACCGATGTAACAGGAACCACTATCCGGTTCAGGCCCGACCCTGAAATATTTACACAAACAACAGAATTCAAATTCGATATCATCTCAGACAGAATGCGGGAACTCGCATTTCTGAATCCTGAGATTACGGTAGAGATTATTGACGAGCGGGAGGATGAAGAGAGCGAAACCCGCGAAGTTACATTTCATTATTCGGGTGGCGTTAAAGATTTCGTAGCATATCTCGACGAAACCCGGGAATCGCTGATGAAAGAGCCAATCTATATAGAAGGTGAAATTGAAAACGTACCTGTTGAGCTGGCCATTCAGTACAACAATGGCTATACAGAAAATGTACACTCGTATGTAAACAATATTAATACTCGTGAAGGCGGTACACATATTTCGGGTTTCAGAAGAGCATTGACCCGCTGCTTTAAAACCTACGCTGAAAAGAACAAGATTATTAAATCGAACAGTAAGATCCAGGTTTCAGGTGAAGATTTCCGTGAAGGGATGACCTGTGTGCTTAGCGTTAAAGTAGCAGAGCCTCAGTTTGAAGGGCAAACCAAGACCAAACTGGGTAACTCTGAGGTGCAAAGCGCAGTAGAAGTAATTGTTTATGAAAAACTTAACGAATTTCTAGAGCAGAATCCGAAAACTGCCAAAAAAATCCTCGAGAAAGTAGTTGTTGCGGCCGAGGCCAGAGAAGCAGCTCGTAAAGCACGTCAGCTTATTCAGCGTAAAAGCGTGATGAGCGGCGGTGGCCTTCCCGGTAAACTTGCCGACTGTTCCATAAAAGACCCCGCTCATAGCGAGGTTTACCTGGTTGAGGGTGACTCTGCCGGCGGTTCTGCCAAAATGGGCCGAAACCGAAGTTTTCAGGCTATTCTTCCTTTACGGGGTAAAATCCTGAACGTGGAAAAAGCCAAGATCAATAAAATTCTTGAAAATAAGGAGATCCAGGCGATGATTACGGCCCTGGGTACCGGAGTTGGTCATGAAGAGGAGTTTGAAATTGAAAAGCTTCGATATCATAAAATTATCATTATGACGGATGCTGATGTTGATGGTTCGCATATCCGGACGCTATTGCTCACTTTCTTTTACAGATACATGCATCCGCTTGTTGATCGCGGCCACATATATATTGCAACACCCCCGCTTTACAGAATTACCTCTACACGCGGGCAGATTCAATATGCATGGCATGATGATACTCGTGATAAGATCATTAAGGAACTAAAAAAAGCGAAGAAAAAATTTGACGTATCCCGCTATAAAGGCTTGGGTGAAATGAATCCCGACCAGCTATGGGAAACAACTATGGACCCTGAAACAAGAACGCTTCAGCTGGTGACGATCGAAAATGCTGCTGCTGCTGATAAAATGTTCTCAACACTGATGGGAGACGAAGTAGAACCCCGCCGGGAGTTCATAGAACGTAATTCAAAGTATGCCACACTGGATATCTAAAGTGAGAATAGAAAAGCAACGTAATAATATCATCGGTTCAGAAATTACTTTTTTACAGCTGCTCTCATTCTTAATCACATGACTCAAGACTCATTACTCAATACTATATAAATGGCTAGCGAAAAAATTATACCTATTTCAATAGAAGATGAGATGCAATCATCCTACATCGATTATTCGATGTCGGTGATCGTTTCAAGGGCATTGCCGGATGTACGCGATGGACTGAAACCGGTTCACCGCCGTGTTCTCTATGGAATGAGTGACCTGGGAATGCTCCACAACAGAAGTTTTAAAAAGAGTGCCAGAATTGTTGGTGAGGTTTTAGGTAAGTATCACCCGCATGGCGACTCTGCTGTTTACGACTCTATTGTAAGAATGGTCCAGGAGTTCTCACTCCGTTATCCATTGGTTAATGGCCAGGGTAACTTTGGTTCAGTTGATGGAGACTCTGCAGCTGCCATGAGATATACAGAAGTTCGTATGCAGCGCATTGCGGAAGAGCTATTGACTGACATCAACAAAGACACGGTTGATTTTCAATCCAACTTTGATGATACCCTCAACGAACCTACTGTACTTCCATCCATGCTTCCGAACCTGCTCCTTAACGGGGCGTCGGGTATTGCAGTTGGAATGGCTACAAATATGCCTCCTCATAATTTGACTGAGGTAGTTGATGGAACTGTAGCTTATATCGATAATCCGGAGATCGAGACCAAAGATTTGATGAAAATAATCACCGCACCCGACTTTCCAACGGGTGGTATTATCTACGGATACGAAGGTGTGAAAGAAGCCTATGAAACCGGACGTGGTAAAATTACCATGAGAGCCCGGGCTAATGTCGAAGAGCTTCGCAATAACCGTGAACAGATTGTGGTTACCGAAATTCCTTACCAGGTAAATAAAGCAACACTGATCCAAAAAATTGCCGACTTGGTTCATAATGAGAAGATAAACGACATCTCAGAGATCAGGGATGAATCGGATCGCGAAGGGATGAGAATTGTAATTATTCTTAAGCGTGGTGCCAACACCGGAATTCTGCTGAATCAGCTTTACAAGTACACCCAAATGCAGCAAACCTTTGGTGTGATTAATCTTGCCCTGGTCAAGGGAAGGCCTAAAGTTATGGCTCTCAAAGAGTTAATAAGGCATTTCATCAGCCATCGCGTTGAAGTTATTATCCGCCGTACCATTTATGATCTGGATCAGGCCGAAGCCAGGGCGCATATTCTTGAAGGTTTAAAAATCGCTCTTGACAACCTCGATGAGGTGATCAAAACAATTCGTGCATCTAAGAATCCACAGGAGGCCAATGAGCAGCTTCGTAAGAAATTTGCCCTTACCGACCTACAGGCGAAAGCCATTCTGGATATGCGTTTACAGAAGCTCACAGGCCTCGAGCGTGAAAAGATTGACCAGGAATACCGCAATATAGTAGATGATATTACTGAGTACAGAGAAATATTATCTAACCGTGAAAAACAGAATCAAATTATTAAACAGGAACTTCTTGACCTGAAGGATCGATATGGTGATGAACGGCGAACACAAATCGTCTATTCAGCCGAAGACTTCAGTATTGAAGATATGATTGCCGATGAGGACGTTGTGGTTACAATATCTAACAAAGGCTTTATCAAGCGAATGCCTGTAAGCGGCTATCGACGCCAAAGACGGGGAGGCAAGGGAATGAAAGGCACCACAACAAAGGATGATGAGTATGTTGAGCATCTGTTTGTGGCTACCAACCATAACTACATCCTCTTCTTTACTGAAAAGGGAAATTGTTACTGGCTCAAAGTTTATGAGATACCCGAAGGTTCGAGATTATCGAGAGGCCGGGCAATTGTAAATATGATCGATATCCAAAAGGACGACAGTATAAAAACCTTCGTTCCCGTTAAAACCCTTGATGATGAGGAGTATATCAACAAACACTCAATTATCATGTCGACCAAACAGGGCCAGGTTAAGAAAACAACCCTTGAAGCTTACAGCCGTCCCAGAAGAGATGGCATTATAGCTATCAATATCAAAGATGATGATAAACTATTGGGTGCTGCACTAACCGATGGTGACAGCAATATCATTCTAGCTAACAAAAAGGGCCGTGCAATTCGATTCCATGAAAGTGATGCCCGTGAAATGGGACGTAATACTTCCGGGGTTCGGGGCATGACACTTGACAAGGATGATGAACTGGTAGATATGGTTGTTATCAAAAACACCAACGAAGCAACAGTTCTTGCAATCTCTGAAAACGGTTATGGCAAACGCTCGCTTGTTGAGGATTACAGAGAGCAAAGCCGTGGCGGTAAAGGTGTGATAACACTGAAGGTTACTCCTAAAACAGGCAACCTTGTAGCACTCAAGGAAGTTTCTGATAACGATGACCTGATGGTAATTACAACTGCCGGAAAAGTAATCCGAATGCAGTGCAAAGGGCTTCGAACCATGGGACGAAATACCCAGGGTGTACGAATCATGAGGCTTGATGACGAAGGTAAAATAGCCGCTGTTACCCGTGTTGTTAATGAAGATGATGATGAGGCCGAAGTACCGGTTGTTGAATAAGCTTTATTAAAATTACTCTTTAAAGAAAAAGGCTCCCCTGCAGGGAGCCTTTTTTGTTTTGTGAAAAGCCTACAAATTTTTTCGATAAACTTTCCCGGAACCTCTCGTTATTGATTTGGACGCTGATGAATATTGTGCCTCGGGGTTTAATGTACACCACTTTTCACCTGTTCATGACACCGAAGGTGTCAAAAATGAAAAGCCGCGGGTCGGTCATTCATGGCCAGACCCGTGGTAAAAACGACGCACCAAAACAAAAACCTCCGCCTTGATTTATGCAAAAGCAAGAGAGGATTTCGGAGGTTTCCACAAAGAGATTCAGAAAATCAATGAATACCGCTTTACATTTGAAATATTATTTTTGATTATGATCTGCATTCATAGCCTTATCGAAAACCCCTCCCACGGCAAGGCGTGGCCTCCCCTAACGATCACCCCCATTGCCGTAGGCATCCCTGCGGGGAAATCTCCTCTCGAGTTGAGTGCTTTTCGAAATCCCGAAACTTCGGAAGGGGGACTTTTTATACAATCACTTTTTTCATCCCCCATTGCACCCTTCTCCCAAAGGGAAACTCAGGTTAACCTATCAAATCTGACTCAACATCGATTTCAATAATTTTTCTCTTTTCCCTATAAGCTCTTTTGGAGATACTATTTCAACTTTATCTCCAAACTGTAACAGCCATTCATTGATGTAGTCTAAATTTTCGAAACGGAAGCTGACTTTAATTTTTTTAGAAGAAACGGCGTTTTCCTTAAATATTTTTGTCGGTAGATTGGCTCTAAACACGCGATTAGCCTTATCATCGACCAACACATCGATTATTTGGCCGGATTCGTTAGAGCCGAAAATTAGTGCCTCTGCGTTAATTTTCTCTTTTTCACTATAATTTTGGTCCAATATTTTTACTGTTTCCATGCGATCAAGCACAAAATTACGATTGGCTTCTCTTTTATGAGAATATCCGATTACATTCCAGTGATCTTTATAAAAAACCAAAAGGTACGGGTCGATGGTCCGGTCTGATTTCTTATTGTCTTTCTGACTTTTGTAAATAAATGATAGTGATTTCTTTTGTGATATGGCGCTGCTCACCAAATACCAGTTCCCGCCCTCCTTTTTTTCTGAGCCAAAATGGAGAAATGGGTCAACAACGGTTCTGTTATCAAGCGAGTTCATGAACTCTTTGAGTTCGGCCGGAAGCACATTCTTTATTTTCAACTCCACCCCTTTCGCATCATCCACAAGCTGTTTATCCACCTGAGATTTAACAAAATTGAGCCCCACCATAATCGTAGCCAGCTCTCTTGAATTGAACATCAGCGGGGGTATCTTATACCCTTCAATCACGCCATAGCCGCTGTATTGATCCCATGTAACCGGCACATTTAACTCTGTTAACACATTGAAATCTCTGAAGATAGTTCGCCTGCTAACACCAAAAGTGTCGGCTAGCTCATCAACCGTGATGCGCTTGCTTGAATCCTGCAGCATCAGGATCAGTTTCATTCTACGCTCAGAGCTCTTTAGTCGGGACATGGTATAGCTTTTTTTAAATGACTGTATTGATGGTAAAAAATCTCACTCTTTTTCATAAAGGAATGGAAGATAACTTCTTATCTCTCAATTTTCACAATTCCCTTTCCCTCATAAAAGGGTTCACTATCACCGAATTTAAATTCGTAAATGGTACAGTTTAGTTTTTTCTTTGAGGCTTTAAACTCATCAATTGCCCCCTCTACCCCCTTCCACATAAGAATTGTTTTCCATGGTTTTGAACCCAGCAACCTTAGCAGATCATCTATTTTAAAAGCGTGCTTTGTCACTATTCCCGTTCCTTTGTGAAGTTCTGCCAGGGATATACTCATCGCCAAAACCTTCACATTTTTTAACCCTATTGATTTAACAATGTCTTCAACGGCTTTCATCTTCTTCTTAACATTATCATTCAGAAGCCAATAAGCATCGCGGTCTGTTATAGCGAGAGGAATACCCGGAAGCCCCCCTCCCGTTCCGGCATCGATCCATTTTATGTGATTATCCGTCATGTTAAGCGCAGCCGGAATAAGCGAGTGAACAATATGCTCTCTCAATGTTTCACGTGAAACAGTACGGCTTACCAGGTTAATCTTACTATTCCACTCCAGGAGGTGGTCAAGATAATTTTCTAAATCCTTCTCGTAATCTTGATAAATTTTCCTGGCCTTCTGAAGCGCACTGATATTAACTTCAACTCTTTTGTACCCATGTTTCACGTGAAACACCTATCGTTTTAAGTAAACCATCAGAACCGCTACATCACTTGCGGATACTCCGCTGATTCGTGACGCCTGCCCAATAGTCTCCGGTTTAATTTTCTGTAGTTTGCTTTTACCTTCTGAAGATAGGCTTTTTATTTTTTCGTAGTCGAGCTCTAGGGGTATTTCTGAATTCTCCTGTTTGCTAATCTCTTCTACCATCTCAAACTCACGTTTAATGTAACCATCATATTTGATCTGAATTTCCACCTGTTCGAGTACATAGTGGTTTTGCGTAATTTCTGAGACCCTGCTGTTTAACTCATCATCTGCATCCAATAAGTCTTGAAGATGTATCTCCGGCCTTGGAATCACCGTTTTTGCTTTAACAGGTTGCGTAAGCGCAGATGTCCCCTTCGATTCAAGCATTTGATCCATCTTTTCAGGGCGCACCGTATAATCGTTAATCAGATCATATAAACGATCAATTTCACTCTTCTTTGTTGAGAATCGCTTATACCTCTCCTCTTCAACCAAGCCGATTCGATATCCCAATTCCGTTAGACGCAGATCTGCATTATCCTGACGTAGCAATATTCTGTGCTCGGCTCTTGAGGTGAACATGCGATAGGGTTCTTCCGTCCCCTTGTTAATTAAATCATCAATCAACACGCCTATGTAGGCTTCTGATCTTTTTAAAACAAAGGGCTCTTTATTCTTAACATAAAGAGCTGAATTTATACCGGCAATTAAGCCCTGGCAAGCGGCTTCTTCATAACCGGTGGTTCCGTTAATTTGCCCGGCAAAGAAAAGCCCATCCACCTTTTTGGTTTCAAGGCTACGCTTTACCTGGTAAGGTGGAAAATAGTCGTATTCTATTGCATAACCGGGACGAAGCATAACCGCCTCTTCAAACCCTGGTATCTTTCTAAGTGATTGATATTGTACATCTTCAGGTAGTGAAGTTGAAAACCCGTTCAGGTACATTTCATATGTATTCCACCCTTCTGGTTCCAAAAACAACTGGTGCCTGTCCCTATCTTCAAACCTGTTGATTTTATCTTCAATACTTGGGCAGTACCTGGGCCCAACAGATTTAATACGCCCGTTAAACATCGGACTTCTATCGAAGCCGGTTTTTAATGTTTCATGAACCTCATTGTTGGTATAGCCAATCCAGCAGGTAAGCTGCTCCTTTACTCCGGGAAGATTATCCGTCATAAAAGAGAATGGACTCGGATTTTCATCACCATATTGTATCTCAAGCTTTGAGTAATCGATAGATCTCCCGTCAATTCTGGGTGGAGTGCCTGTTTTTAATCTTCCAATATCAAACCCAAGCTTTTCTAGAGATGCTGAAATACCTATGGAGGCTCTCTCTCCTGAACGGCCTCCACCATGCTGACTTTCACCAATGTGAATCAGTCCATTTAAAAACGTACCGCTTGTAAGCACAACTGAATTTGAAAGAAACGTTTGGCCGGTTTGAGTTTTCACTCCTATAACTTTCTTCCCGGATTCATCTGTTAAGATATCAACAACATTATCCTGCCTGAAATAGAGATTAGGAATCGATTCCAGCTGTTCTCTCATCTTTTGAGAGTAGAGCATACGATCACTTTGACAGCGCGGGCTCCACATAGCCGGACCTTTTGAGAGATTCAGCATTCTAAACTGTACTCCGCTCTGATCGCTTACTATTCCGCTTAGCCCGCCAAGAGCGTCTATCTCTCTAACGAGTTGACCTTTTGCAACTCCGCCCATAGCCGGGTTACACGACATCTTCGCAATTGCATCAAGATTCATTGTAATAAGCAGGGTTTTTGACCCCATTTTAGCAGCTGCGCCGGCGGCTTCACTGCCGGCGTGACCCGCACCCACTACAATAACGTCATAAGCGGGATGTAAACTATCCATATATATTTGTTTTTTATCTTTTTATAAATTTTATAAAGAATTTTATAACTTCACTAAAAATATCGCTTTATTTGGATTATCTAAACGATCATTCCCGGAAAGAATTTCCTCATCAAAAATGATCTTTAAATTCATCACTTATACTAACAACAAAATCTTATGTGGTTTAGAAAAAAAGAGAATCAGGGTATACAAAGTTACTTTAACAGGAGCTGGTTAGAAGAGTGGAGAGTATCTTTAAAAAACAGCACGGATTACAAAAATAAAGGGAAGAACTGGAACGCACCTTTAATTCTTAAATTCGATCCGATTCCTGATGTGCTTAATTCTGAAAACGCAATAGGATTTTTTTTGAATCTGCAATACGGCGAATGTTATGATATGAGATTTGCCAAACCGGAGGATGAAGATATTTCTGATGTAATTTTAAAAGCTGATGAGAATACATGGATTAAATTAATTGAGGAGAAGAAGGATCCAACCATGTCTATTATGAAGGGAAAACTGAAGCTTGAAAAGGGCAGCCTGGTAACTCTGTCTACGCATCGTAAAGCCGCAAAAGCACTTTTGGAAACAGCCCCCGTTTATTCTGCTCAACATGTAAATCAGGCTGATTCAAAAAAAACAGGTAAAGCACAGAAGAGAGGAACATTAAAACATAAAAAATTCATTACCACGTCAAAAGGCCTGAATTTTGAAAGTTTTCCGATGCAGCTGTTTCAAAAAGCCAAAAAGTATGGGATTTGGAATCCTTCGGATATCGATTTTTCAAAAGACAGGGAGCAGTGGCAGCAACTCTCGGATGAAGAGAAGAAAATTATTACACACCTTTCCGCACTTTTCATGGCGGGTGAAGAAGCTGTGACACTTGATATACTTCCCCTTATCCAGGTGATTGCAAAAGAAGGCCGAATAGAAGAGGAGATGTTCCTTACCTCATTCCTCTGGGAAGAGGCTAAACACACCGAGTACTTCTCAAGATTTGTAAATGAGGTGATGGTAAGCCGACCGGATTTTGAGGCGTTCCACGGCCCTTTTTATAAAGTTCTGTTTTATGAAAAATTACCCATTGCAATGAATCGACTATCTGAAGATGCATCTCCCCTCTCACAATTAAAGGCTTCAGGAACATACAATATGATTGTGGAAGGAACCCTGGCCGAAACCGGCTATGAGGCCTATCA
>REDT01000216.1 GCA_007693295.1 Balneolaceae bacterium | reverse complement strand
GGCCTCTCCTACAAAGATATTGAGCGGTCGAAGAATATGTTTGTTTTGGGGCTTCTCTACTGGATCTACAACCGGCCTCTGGATTCCACAATTCGGTTTTTAAATGATAAGTTTTCGAAGAAGCCTGAAATTGCTGAGGCGAATATCAAGGTGCTCAAAGATGGCTATCACTACGGCGAGACAACTGAAATTTTTGGCGAGACTTATACCATAAAGAAAGCTGATATCGGTGCCGGAGAGTATCGGAACATCATGGGAAATGAAGCAACGGTTCTCGGGCTGGTATCTGCTGCCCGGCAGGCGAATCTCCCTCTCTTTTACGGTTCCTATCCCATTACTCCGGCCTCAGATATCCTGCATGAGCTTTCCGGCCTTAAGAATTTTGGCGTAACCACGTTTCAGGCGGAAGATGAAATTGCAGCAGTCTCATCAGCGATTGGTGCCGCTTTTGGGGGAAGCCTGGGAGTCACCAGTTCGTCGGGCCCCGGAATTGCGTTGAAAGGCGAAGCCATTGGCCTTGCTGTGATGCTCGAACTGCCGCTTGTAATTCTGAATGTTCAGCGGGCAGGCCCATCTACAGGTATGCCCACAAAAACCGAACAGTCCGACCTTCTGCAGGCGATGTATGGGCGAAATGGGGAGAGTCCCGTTGCTATTGTGGCACCGGCAACTCCGGCCGACTGCTTCGATGCGGCTTTTGAGGCGAGCAGGATTGCCCTGGAACACATGGTGCCGGTATACTATTTGTCGGACGGATACCTTGGAAATGGCTCCGAACCCTGGAAATTTCCTCAGCAGAAAGACCTGAAACCGATACGGGTACGGTTTGAACCGCCCCGGAATGGTGAGGCCGCGAAGTTTTTACCCTATCTCCGCAATGAAAACGGGGTGCGATCCTGGGCCATTCCCGGTACGGCCGGTATTGAACATCGTGTGGGTGGACTCGAAAAACAGGAAAATACGGGTGATGTCTCCTACGATCCTGATAATCACCAGAGAATGACAGATCTTCGCCAGGCCAAGGTGGATAAGATTGCTGATTTCATTCCGCTTCAAAAAGTTGATAGCGGTAATAAAAAGGGTGATGTACTGGTTTTGGGATGGGGTTCCACATACGGTACAATACGAACGGTGGTGCGTGAGCTGATGAAGGAGGGAATGGATATTTCTCATGCGCACATCAAGTATCTGAATCCGTTTCCAAAGAATCTTGGCGACCTGTTAAAAGGATTTAGCCACGTGGTGGTTCCTGAAATCAACAACGGCCAGCTGGTAAGGTTGATTCGGGACAAATATCTGATTCCGGCAAAGGGAATTAACAAGATTAAAGGCCGGCCATTTTTTGTGGATGAATTGAAACAGGAGATCAAAGAGGCAATCTCCATAAAAACGTAACGGAGCAGACATGTTGCTGAATACAAAAATTGACGAACATACCCGCAGTGGCAGCAAGCAGGAAGTTGCCTATACAGGGAAAGATTTCTCATCCGATCAGGATGTGCGATGGTGTCCCGGATGCGGTGATTATACCATCCTGAAACAGGTGCAAAACGTAATGCCCGAAATCGGGATCAGGAAGGAAGATATCGTATTTATATCCGGTATAGGTTGCGCCGCCCGATTTCCCTACTACATGAATACCTTTGGGATGCACTCCATTCATGGACGTGCACCGGCTATTGCCACCGGGCTGAAAATAACCCGCCCGGAACTGAGCGTTTGGGTGATATCCGGCGACGGGGATTCACTCTCCATTGGCGGGAACCACTTTTTGCATCTGCTTCGCAGAAACGTGAACGTGAACTTTTTGCTGTTCAATAACCAGATTTATGGCCTTACGAAAGGCCAGTATTCCCCCACAAGCCCGGAAGGATCTGTATTCAAATCCACCCCGTATGGGTCAATTGATCACCCGGTGAATCCGCTCTCTTTCAGTCTCGGTGTAGACGGGTCGTTTGTGGCCCGCACCATGGATCGCGATCCCGGCCATCTGAAAGAGATGCTGTTGCGGGCAAATCAGCATAGGGGCACATCCATGCTGGAGATCTATCAGAACTGCATTGTATTTAATGACGGCGCTTTTGAACTCTTTACCGACAAGAAATCGCGCCCGCGAGAGGCAATCTATCTTGAGCAGGGCCGGCCCCTCGTTTTTGGAGCCGAAAGTGAGAAGGGAGTTCGCCTGGATGGTTTGAAGCCCGAAGTTGTCGATTTGACAGACGGTACATTCAGCAAGGAGGATCTCTGGATACACGATGAGGAGGATAAGACCAAAGCCTATATGTTATCGCGATTTTTCGATCAGCCGGTAAAAGGGGATGACAGCCATCTCCCGAGGCCTTTCGGTGTGCTCTATGCCGTAAATCGCACATGTTATAACGAGGGCGTCAATGCCCAGCTTCAAGATGTGATTCAAAGAAAAGGGGCCGGAAATCTGGATGAACTTCTTCGGGGACCCGAAACCTGGGTGGTAGAGTAACGTTTACGTCTTAAAATCAAAAACAGGGGACACATTGAAATTCTTTTTTCCGCTTCTTTTTACTGCATCGCTACTTATCACATCCTGCTATAGCCCTGAAGAAGATATCGTGATGACGGTTAACGGCTCTGTTTTCGCCTCCGACCTAGGGGTAACACTTCACCACGAGCACGTACTTGTAGACTGGATTGGGGCCGACAGTACCGGCTACCACCGCTGGGATCGTGAGGAAGTTATTGAACGGGTACTTCCCTATTTTCATGAAGCCGCCGGCCGTGGTGTGCAGACTATCGGCGATTTTACTCCGGCTTACCTTGGCAGAGATCCTTTTGTTCTTGCAGAACTTTCGAGGCGAACCGGGATGAACGTCATCACAAATACCGGATTTTACGGTGCGGTTGAGCGGCGGTTTATACCGGATTACGTTTATGATGAAACCGCCATTGAAATAGCAGCCCGCTGGATCGATGAGTTCGAAAACGGAATTGATGGCAGTGAAATCCGCCCGGGATTTATGAAGATTTCGGTAATCGAACAGGGTGAACTTGAAGGCCTGGATAAAAAACTGGTTGAAGCAGCGGCCATCGCGCATCTTGCAACCGGGCTTAAAATATTTTCACACACTATAGGTGATGTGCCGGCACTGGGTTTGGTAGACCTGTTGCAGGAAGTTGGTGTGGCACCCGGGGCGTTTGTCTGGACGCATGCCCAAACCGGCTCGATGGATGCCATACTCGAACTTGCAGAACAGGGGGCCTGGATTGCGCTGGATGGAATACGGTTTGACCCTGCCCATGAACCCGGTGAAACCGACAGCATTGAGTGGTACATCGAACGGCTGACGACATTAAAGGAAGCCGGTTTTCTTGAAAGGGTGCTCATTTCGCATGATGCGGGCTGGTATGATGTGGGTGAACCCGATGGAGGAGGCTTCAGAAGCTACACCGATATTTTTGATTTTTTGATCTCCGGCCTGGATGATGCCGGATTTAGTGATGAAGAGATTTCAAAATTATTAATAGATAATCCCGCCAGGGCACTCTCTCTTGTAAAACATCC
>REDT01000027.1 GCA_007693295.1 Balneolaceae bacterium | reverse complement strand
CCCCTCCTTAAGAAGGAGGGGAGCCTCTTTTTCGAAATTTAGGAATCGAATTAATGTTAGATCAAGAATCTCAATACTCATTACTCGATACCAGATACTCACTCATCAATCCATCAATAAGATCTTCCCATCATCCCGTCCTCCGGGTTTATCCACTACATAAAAGTAGGTCCCGTTTGCTACAAGGCGTCCGTTTTGGTCGGTTCCATCCCATACCGCTTCATAGCTGCCGGGTCTATTAGAATTTACAGATAGTGTTCGTACACGGTTCATTCCAAAATCAAAGATACGAACCGTGACCGGCCCCTGATCCCGGAGTTCAAATTTAATCCGGACCAGGGAGTGCTGCCGCGGGGAATAGGGATTCGGGTAGGCATACGTTTTCACATCAGGTGCATCCGGCTGGTAGATGTTACCGCCGCTCAGAGGCATATCCACACGGATTATCCGCCAGGATTCGCCACCGTCATTTGTGGAAGCAATTCCGTCTCCGGTACCCACCCATAAATTTTGATCGGTTGCCGATAGTGCGAAATAACGCGTATCGGCACGTATGAATGAGTTCGGACTCACTATCTGTTCTAATCGTGTCCAAGAGTTTCCATCGTCATCTGATATGTAAAGTCCGTTGTCGGCGGCAGCAAAAATACTGCTGTTCCAAAAGCCGATGTCGTTTACCCGAATCCCCTCAAGGAATCGGTGAAAGGTTTCACCTCCGTCTTCAGTATAGATAATTCCGTTTTGATCGCGGTTTTGCGAATCGGTTCGCCAGTTGGTCATCCAGACACGGTCAGTGCCGGGCTGCTGACGGATAGTCACAATCCAGTTGGCCAGAAGCCCGTCATTGTCGTTAGGCGTCCATGAAACTCTCCGCCATGATACTTCACCGCGCGGAGCATGCAAAGCATTTTCTGAGATGTTGATTCCAGCCGCGGTACCCACCCAAACCCGTTGCTGATCGTCAATAAGCAGGCCAAACCCAAGCAGGTTGGTATCAAAGCGGGGATCGTAGCGGTTTACACTTTGGCCTTCCAAAGTGCGTGAATTCCACTCATAGCTTCTTTCCGGAACCAGTTCAGGCGCTGTTGAAGGGGGGAGGATCATTCGCTCCCAGTTCTCACCATTATCGGTGCTTCTTAACAGCCCGGAGGCCCAATTTACCGATAGTAGTGTATTTTCAAAAAAGTCGACCTCGTAGGGAGGAGACTGTTCAGGAACGGTGATTCGGGTACGAATGTAGGTTTCATCACCATATTCAAATTCAAGATCACAGGGTGGGCCTATCGAATTGGCATCACACTCATCGGGAGCGCGTTCATCCAGTGGAAACGGAATAAAGTTCCAGGTGTCTCCTCTGTTAAAACTCTGGTAATATCCCTGTGCTGCCTGAACGGGATCTCCGCCGCGGGTGGATGTAAAACCCAGGCCGGCAAAAACACGGCCGCCATCAACCGAAAGAGAGAAGGCTCGGCCTCGTCCTGAAAAAACGCTGTCAGCATTCTGCGGCACATAGATTTCACCGGTGTTTTCGAACCAGGCGTTTAGCCCCGGACCCAACCACAAATCGGATCCGGAAGCTTCAAGTGAAGAGACCGAATTTTGAGATATGGTGTTAAAGCGATCATCAATCGGCCCAAACGATTGGCCATTAGCCGGCATTGAGAAATATGCCACTATGAAAAATATAAGCCCGGCATTTAATGAAAAGCTGAATACTCTTGAATAAGTCATTTTAGAGTTTATGGAAAAATGAGGAATGGGAAAAGTGTTGTTTAAAAGTTTGAAATGTTAACTGGAGATGGGGTGATTGGTATTACAATTAAATAGTTACGTATATAGGTGAAGTTACCACTTCTTTTTTATAGATTGCAGGAGGCAAAAATCGATTTAGAAAAAGTAGAAGCAGCTTTTCGACAGCAGGACAGGACAAGACGAGTAAGTGCCTGATATTTTTCAGTTACACAGTTGGGGAAAAGACAATGAAAAAGGGTAAAAAACCTTCCGATAAAATTGAAGAAGCAATAGAGAGATATGTAAGCCGGGAGCTTTCAAAAAAAGAGATCGATGAATTGTGGATCGAGATAATTCAACATGACCACTACATGGACTATTTGAAAACAGTAGCATCATTACATTCGATAAGAGAAAAAGAGTAGCAGAAATAAACCGGCTGTAAAAGAGAGAAAGTTCTGCGTACTACGATTATTATGACAATGCTAATGACAATGCTGATGAGCTTCCGACCAAACGGTTCCGGGCGGACAATTTTGTGAGCTTTCTCCGCCTGAGAGAGCCAATCCCACAAATACCAGTCCAATAATCACTGCAATCACTACTCCAATGATGCCCACCTTGGAAGTCATTTTATTGCTGTCTTTCTCCTGATGACAATGTTTATACTTCTTGCCGCTTCCGCAGTGGCAGGGATCGTTTCTGTTGGGTTTACTTGCCATTGTGCCGGGTTGAATTAAGAGTGATTGTCAGCTGAAAATAAACTGGCGAATCATAAAATGCTTTAAAAACCGGTAAGAAAAAAATAAAAGAGGATCGATCATAGAATCACCGGAAGTACTTTTTTTTGTTCACCGAGGTGTCGCTGAGTTCGCAAAGAATTATACAAATCACCCTCATTCATATCAGTTTCTACAGGAAATGGCGGAGATTTTTTTTATAAAATTATTGCCTTAGTTGCTTTTTTTCTAAAAACTCTTTTCTGTTATTCAATGCAATAAAAATACCTGAAACAGAATACCCGAAATTGGTTTATGGCAGGTACCTGAGCGAGACAATTGTCGTGGTGAGAATAGGTGTATTTCTGCAAGCAGGCTGAATTGTATGTTGGAATAAAAACAAAGGATAAACTATAAACTCAACACGGTAATGGAAAAAAAAGAAATCATATTTAAAATGGAAGAAGATGGGAGCACGTATATTTTTCATGGAGAACCGGACAGCAGTGCTCCGGTTGTTGAATTTAAAAGTGTTCTTGCGCCCGGTGCTCAGGGACCGGAACCTCATGTTCATACAAAGCAGAAGGAAACATTTCATGTGGTTTCCGGCACCATGATCGCTCGTGTTAAAGGCCAGGATGAAAAAACACTGGGACCGGGTGAAGTGATCGTGGTACCTCCCGGAATCGTTCACTCCTTCACCAATGCAAGCAAGGATGAACCCCTGATAACCCGTATTACGGTGGAACCGGCACTCGATTTTCAGTGGTTTATGTCTGAGGCAGCTAAATTGGCCCTCAAAAATGGCGGAAGCATGAAAAATATTCCCTTACCGGAAGCCGGTTATTTAATGTGGCTGTCCCGTGATCAGCAGCGCATTGGAGGCGTACCGTATTTTATGCAGGACGTTTTGTTCGGAGCTCTGACAATGCTTGCCCGAATCTCCGGAAGAACCGGGAGTATCTCCCCTAAACCGCGCTGATTTGCCAGGTTAAGCCACCGGTGGAACTGCTCTTTTCACAGCAGGGCATGGTTAAGATGAAATGAATGCATAATAACCCCACCTGAAAATCATATGTTAGTGTTCTCGCT
>REDT01000028.1 GCA_007693295.1 Balneolaceae bacterium | reverse complement strand
CGTAGGACAGATTGATGAATTTAATTGACTTTGTACTTTTGTCTTGATACCCCATAGGGATGCCTACGGCGCAAAAGTACCCTGCGTGACTTAGGATTCGTAAAGCACTGCTACATCCCGATCGATCGGGACGAACCGGGAATTCAAGGCCAGTTAAAGTCCGTACCGCCGATGGTACTTCCGTCGGCATGTGGAGTGTAAAGCAGGTCGTTGCCTCATCACTTTTTTTCCCTAAAGCCCATCAACGCTTCGCGTCGATGGGCTTTTTTTATGGAAATATGTCAGGCTCCCCCTCTCTCATTCTCCCCCTCTTGTAGATCTTGAGTTTAATAAGACAATCCAGCCGATGTTCTTCCAAAGCAGTGCTCCGGCCCTCTCTCCATCTCTCCCTCTCTCCATCACTCCCTCTCTCCCTCACCCTTTCTCTAACGGCGCTGACAGGAGCTTCGCACGCTGTCAGGCCTCTATAACCGCTCTTCCAGCTGCACCATCATACCCGGATACCAGCTGTGGAAGGTGTCGTTTCTGATTTGCTCACGTATTTGCTCCATCAGCCATAAATAGAAGGTGAGGTTGTGCAGCGAAGTGAGCTCCATGCCCAATAACTCGTTGGATTTTATAAGATGATGTATGTAGCTCATGTTGTATCGACGGCAGAGTTCTGAAGGGAATTCAGGATCAAGCAGCTTGTGGTGATGTTTCCACTTCGCATTTCTGACGTTAATCTTTCCATTCCTGGTAAAGAGCATTCCGTTCCGGGCATTCCGGGTGGGCATCACGCAATCAAACATATCTATTCCCAAGGCAACACACTGCACCAGATTTGCCGGTGTACCAACGCCCATCAGGTATCGCGGTTTGTGTTCCGGTAAATGATCTGTATTGAAATCGGTAATCTCATACATGATATCGCTCGGCTCGCCCACGCTTAAACCACCAATGGCCAGGCCCTCAAAATCAAGTGAAGCCATATACTCCGACGACTCCTTACGCAAGTCTTTATGGGTTCCGCCCTGTACAATTCCAAATTGATGCTGTTTATGACCGTATAGCGGTTCGCTTTTCAGAAATGCTTCCCGTCCACGTTTCGCCCAGCGGTGGGTGAGCCCCATTGATTTTTTTACATAGTCGTATTCAGCAGGCCAGGGCGGACACTCGTCCAGGATCATCATGATATCAGAGCCAAGAATTCGCTGCGTTTCAACTACATTTTCCGGGGTGAAAAGGTGCTTAGATCCATCTAAATGACTCTGGAAAGTAGCGCCTTTCTCTTTTAAATCACGTATTTCAGCCAGTGAGAAGATCTGGTATCCGCCCGAATCGGTCAGTATGGGTTTATCCCATCCCATAAATGAATGCAGACCGCCTGCCTGCCGCATAATTTCATTACCTGGCCGAAGATAGAGATGGTAGGTATTTCCCAATATAATCTGGGCTTTGATCTTATCCGTCAAATCATCCTGACTCACACCTTTTACAGTGCCAAGAGTGCCTACCGGCATGAAAATGGGGGTTTCTATCTCACCATGATCTGTCTGAAGTTTTCCAAGCCGGGCTTTTGTCCGGTCGTCTTTCTTTGCTAATGTGAACAATGAAATAAACTATGTTTAGAGTTTAATAGGTTTTATTTTAGGTGCTTGCATCTGTTCGATGACCAATTGTTAATTTTAATGAATATAAGGATAGCTGTACTAACAGTTAACAATACAGAAGATTATCTGCTTTGATGACATCTACGGATCTTCTATAAATTAGTTAATTATACGTGACCTGCTTTAAAAGCTTTATCCAATGAAAAGTGATTCTCTTGTAATAGTTCCTACGTTTAATGAGTCTGCTAATATAGCAAGGCTTATTGACAGGCTTATGAACCTGAAAACAGAGGTGCATGTTCTCATTGTGGATGACGGTTCACCCGATGGTACAGCAGAAGTGGTAAAGAGCAAACAGAAGGAGTATACCGATCGGATACATTTGATCGAAAGGGAAGGTAAAATGGGGCTGGGTACAGCCTATGTGACAGGGTTTAAATTTGCACTGGAGCATCAATACACGTTTATCTGTGAGATGGATGCCGACTTTTCCCATAACCCAGATGATGTACCCAAGCTGATTGAAACCGTTAAGAGCGGAGAAGCTGATCTTGCAATAGGCTCACGCTATTCAAAGGGCATTAGTATTGTAAACTGGCCCTTGAGCCGGCTTATCCTGTCCTACTGTGCCAATCTCTATGCCCGCTCAATAACCGGTATACCGATAAAGGATACAACAGCCGGATTTAAGTGCATTCACAGAAAGGTATTAGAGAATTTAAAACTGGATGAGATCAAGTCGAATGGGTATGCCTTTCAGATTGAGATACACTTCAGGGCCTGGAAAGCCGGTTTCAGATTAAAAGAGGTCTCCATAATTTTTCGTGAACGGGAGGAGGGTGTTTCAAAAATGTCGAAGGCCATAGTGAGAGAGGCTGTTTGGAGAGTGTGGAGTTTAAAGTTCAGGAGCATGACAGGGAGGTTGTGAGGAAACCTTATTCAATAGATCCTTGTTACATAATCAACTTTAAATCCTGAATCACATATGTTTAAACAACTTAAGGAAACGGCTACCTCAGATTACAAATACATTGCAATTCAGCTCCTGTTTCTTGTCACTTTTGGACTGACATCACTAAGTAAATGGACTCCCGGTGGAGTGCCGGACGGCTTTCTGGAACGCTTTGGAGATACATGGATGAACCTGCTGCCCGGTGGACTGGCTGTTCCATTCTATACCATTGCCGTTACCGAAACACTCGCTTTTGTGTTCTTCTTTTTGAGTTTTTTCAGGCTTGAATGGCTAAAAAGAAGCGATAAGATGTATATGCGCCTGGGGTTGATTCTATCCCTCATTATTTTCGTGATTTTAACTTATGGGCTAAGACTTGTTGGCGATCATGGCGGTGCTGCCAATACATTCTTTTACTTCGGAGTAACCCTCTTTGCGCTCTATTTAACTGAAAAAGAGTCCGATTCCGGCAGCAAAGACAATCCTGTGAGTTAACCAAAATAATTGGCTTCTCATCCCAATCCCAAGCGCTGAAGGCGCGCAATCACACAGCCCGTGGCAACGCCACGGGTTCGGTGGCCACCCACCCAATACCTCCGCATCGATCCAGGCAAAAATACAAAACAGAATCGGAGGTTGATTCGCGGAGTTCAGAGTCATAGAATCACGGGATAAATCCAACCTTAACAAGGAAATTCCACACTTCCGCACAACGTCTGGTCTTTCCCTCTACCCCTCGATATGATTTCAGCGTTGGTACAAATCCAGCCTCGGGGTTGATGTGCTTCTCAACCTTAACCACGGGTTCCACCCGCGGCTTTTCACGTTCAACACCTTCGGTGTTGGTTCTCCGCATCATAATCTAAGGTTCAATATCTGAACACATCCTGCGGCGCAAATCTGACCGTCAATCGTATATAGGTATCAACACTGGGTTGTTCAATCAATCGTTAAATCGGACTTCGGATATCGCAAATCGCATATCCTTCGATTTAGATGCCTTGGTCTGAATCGAAACCCCAATGATTTAGCGATTTTT
>REDT01000148.1 GCA_007693295.1 Balneolaceae bacterium | reverse complement strand
CTCTATATTGATTAACTGTTTTTATTTTTGATCAGGATGCACTTCGTTAAATTTTCTCAACCTGTTCTTCTCTTTTGATTATTCCTCTGAATTCATAAAATAATACTTTTCATGTCAACCCAAAAATCGCCGGTTGCCTAAAACTCCAGGATATTGCCCTTCTCAGCAATGAAGCAGTTTTCATTCAGTACATAGGCCTCCTTCATCTTTTCTGATTATAGATCTGCGTTCGCTTCATAAGTTCAAGTGATGTATAAGAGCAACCTATATTTATTACCGAAACAAACAATTTTGGCCGGGAATATGCTATGCCCGATCCTCCAATTTTAATAAATTAGAGGATTAAGAATCCTTTAATTTATATCAATTGAAGGATTTATACTCCTTCAATTTGTACAAATTGAAGGAGTTTTATAAATTTACCCATGAAAAACATGTACCACAGATCAATAAATTTGTCAAACCATCTCCAGCAAGGAAAGGTGTTGATAATTTACGGTGCCCGGCAGGTTGGTAAAACAACTCTTGTTAAACAGCTACTTGCTGAAACATCTCTCAAGCACGCATTCTTCACGGGCGACGATCTTGCTTTTTCGGCTGACTTTGGCAAATGTGAGCTTCCGGTTATTCAGAGTATTGTAGATGATCTGGATCTGTTGGTAATTGATGAGGCGCAAAAAATCGAAAATATTGGAACAGCACTGAAACTGGTTGTGGATCATTTTCCGCAAAAATTTGTAGTCGTGACCGGCTCCTCATCGTTTGATCTGGCAAATACCACCGAAGAGCCGCTCACAGGTCGAAAGAACGTGGTAACGCTCTACCCGCTGTCATTTCAGGAAATCGCCCTGAACAGTACATCCTATGAAGCGGGCCGGCGTTTAGATGATTTGCTCATTTATGGCTCCTACCCTGAAGTGTCCATCTCGAAAAGCAAGAGTGAAAAGGAGAACCGTATCACAGAGATAAAAAACTCCTACCTGATAAAAGACATACTTGAATTTCAGCTCCTCAAACGGTCTCAGGTTGTGATGGATTTATTAAAACTGTTGGCATTTCAGGTCGGTAACCAGGTTTCCACAGTAGAACTTGGCAAACAACTCGGCCTCGACTATAAAACCGTTCAGAGATATCTCGACCTGCTTGAAAAATCATTTGTCTTGGTTTCACTCGGTGGCTTCTCCAGGAATCTCAGAAAGGAAGTTTCCAAGATGAACATGTATTATTTCATGGATCTG
Organism: Balneolaceae bacterium; assembly: GCA_007693295.1. Taxonomy (GTDB): domain Bacteria; phylum Bacteroidota; class Rhodothermia; order Balneolales; family Balneolaceae; genus Rhodohalobacter. The sequence goes on along the minus strand of REDT01000148.1, from coordinate 2,351 downwards.
GGTATCCGAAATGCGGTGATTGCCAACTTTAACTCACCGGACATGCGGAATGATGTGGGTCAGCTATGGGAAAATTTCTTGTTCATCGAGCGCATTAAAAGAAACGCCTTCGCCGGGCACACTGCCAACTACTACTACTGGCGCACATATGATCAGAAGGAGATCGACCTGATTGAAGAGAGCGGTGGCAAACTGAGGGGATTCGAGTTTAAGTGGAATCCATTGAAAAAAACAAAGGCTCCAAAAGCATGGCTTGAAACCTATGAAAATGCCTCTTATGAGGTGATTACCAGGGATAACTACAGGGAATTTGTAATGGCGTAAATTTGATAAAAGAGTCTCTCCTCCTTCCTAAGCGTCGAGGGTGATTACAGTTGGTAGAGTTGGGCAAAAAATTCAAATATTATCTCATCAACCTGTCAAGAGCTCTGATTTATGCTAATTCAGTCATTAATTCGGATTGACTCATAAACTGAATCGATTCAAACTTTTTTATAAATCCTGTTGTATTACTATCATTGGTCTGTTCTTGTAAAATTTCTACAGGGTTATAGAAGCACTCTTTCTTTTTCTGTTCATCAAACATTCAGCATCGTTAATTACTGCATTCATGGACCCTATTGCACACACTCTCTTCGGCGCTACGATGGCCGAAGCCGGCCTCAAGCGAAAAACTGCGCTGGCAACAGCCACCTTACTTATCGGGGCGAATATTCCTGATATTGATGGCCTTGCCATGCTGGTCAGTTCAGACTATGGACTGTGGTTTCGCAGGGGGTGGACTCATGGTATCCTGGCTCTTTTGATCTGGCCTTTTCTGTTGACCGGCTTGATGATTGGCGTTGATCGTTTGATTGAGAAGCGAATGCGGCGACGGAACCGTATGCGTCAGGGCCCGCCAATGCGACCCGTAATGCTATTGGGTATTGCATTTCTCGGCGTTTGGAGCCATCCGCTCCTGGATTATCTGAACACCTATGGCGTCCGCCTGCTCATGCCGTTCAGCGATACCTGGTTCTACGGCGACACTCTCTTTATCGTTGATCCGTGGTTCTGGCTTCTTGCCGGTGCGGGTGTGGTGCTGGCCAGATCAAAATCATGGGCCGGTATCAGCGGATGGATTGTGCTTGGCACGGCTGTGACGGCACTGATTACAACGGCCGACATCGTGCCATTGGCCCTAAAAGTGCTCTGGCTGGCTGGTCTGGGCGGGATTATCATAGTCCGCTGGTCTGGCCGGCATCGCGGCGCCACGCAGCCCATTGCATTCACGCTCCTGGCACTCCTCATACTCTATATCGCGTTTATGTTCACCGGGTCGAAACTTACCGCCTCTCATGCCCGCGCACAACTAAACGACAATGGAGCAGACATCAAGCAGGTTATGGCCAACCCCCTTCCGGCACGAACCCTCCTGCGAACCGGCATTGCAGCTTCGGAGACCCATTATTACAGGTTCAAAATAAACTGGTTGCGCCCCGATAGTTTTGAACTCACCGGTGAGCCGATTCCCATCGAAGTTCCTGACCATGTCGTGGAAGCGGCCCTGAACTCTCCCGATTTGCGTGGTTTTCGCAACTGGATGCGTTTTCCTGCTTATGAGGTTCAGCGGTTAGATGACGGATGGAAAGTGATTATCCGTGATCTGCGCTATGTTCAATTTGATCAGGAATTTGCCGTGGGGATTGGCATGGCCGTGGTAGAGCTGGATGAAGAGTTGCAGGTGCGCAGTGTGCGATAGACAAGATATTCTATACTACTCGGGTCCAAAAAACAAACCGCCCTGTACTTTTAGATCAGGGCGGTTTAGTACTGAATGTGAGTTCGATTTATGAATTAGTTTTGATGTCCCAAAACGAACTCTTTATGAAGCCAAAAACAGATAAGTGTTGGTTAAGTTGTTATTCTTCTGGAATTTCATATTCACAGCTTACATTTGGATTCCAGTCTGCAAACATGCCGGATGGATTATTTCTCCAAATCCAAACGTGTAGCGCCCAAAATTCCTGAACCGGATTCCAGTGAAACTCTTCACCGAAAAGTGTTGGCGCATCAATATCAGGATTACCGGGTTCCGTGATATATTCAACTCCAACCAGGCGCAGCCTTCCATTTTTCTGTGGTTCGTAGAGGAGTGCTTCGGGTTTGAGAGGATCAAGAATTCCATTCATGAGATATTGCGGGTTTCCGTAATGATAGCCCATTCCTCCAAGTGTCGGATGCTCTACACAGGGAGAAAGACGTGCAAACCACCCGTCAGCCACCGCAGTTGCATGATCATGATAAGGTGCAGTGAGACGCCTGACCTCAGCCAGCTGAGCCGCTACACTTCCATTCACCCTCGAATTTTG
>REDT01000118.1 GCA_007693295.1 Balneolaceae bacterium | reverse complement strand
TGCCTTAATAATTTAAGTTTACCTCGTGAACCTTTGATCCGCCAGCTGGCGGATTCGTGGCAATAAACTGCCGATTTTTGCCACGAGGACACGAGGTCACGAAGCAACACGAAGAATTCCTGCTACATCTATTTAAAATAAACTAAATAATTTAAGTTGAGCTGCAGACAAATGTACTTTTTGGACAGCCTCATAAGGGGTGGTTCAAACAGAACATGTCCATTTTTCACACTGTTTTACAAGAAAATATTCCGGACCAACCACCCCCAGCCCCTCCCCGAATGGTCGGGGCAGGCTCTTCATAAGGAGGGGAATCTACCCATCTCGAGTATTTCTACTTAAAATTAACGCTCCGTGAGACATCCCCCGGCACGGCTTTGCCGTGCTTCCCCCTTCGGAAGGGGGACTTTTACCTCTTTTTCCTGTAAACAGGCACATTCGAACACGCTTCGCCGTACATCAGTTTTCCAACATGGGGAAGCAGTTTCTTGGTTGCGTACATATAGACATCAGCGGGCACATCCATTTTACTGCATCCCTTCAGCAGCACAAACCGGTCTTGGTAGTACTCCCAGTTTACCAGGTCAAGTTTTTGGCGAAATATTTGGGATAGCGCATCCGCTTTCTCACCAAAAAGGATATCGATGGCGTGCTCTTTTGCATGCTGAACAACCAGCATATAGCCCCATTTTGGAATAATGGCGTCGGTTGAGCAGTAGACCGTGAGATATGAGTCTTTGTATTGCTCCCAGTTGTGAGCATCCATCTTCTCGCGAAATTCAGCCTCTTTGAGGATCATCTCATGAAACAGAAAATCTTTCAGGTCCAGTTCGTGTACAGTTACCCCGGCGGCAAACTTTTCAAGATCAACCGTTTCGAGTTTCGACTGTTTTATTTTGTTTACTATTTCTGTCATGTGTGATAGTGTTGGGTAGTGAGTATCAAGTATCAAGTAGGAAGCCTGTCAGCACCCACTGTATCTGCCCCGTAGGGATCCCTTGGGGAACAGCGTTGGATTTTGTGCGGAGAACGTCCTGTGTACTCCTTTTTTGAAAATTATCGACGCTGATTCCGAAGAAATCCCGACGCTGACAGAAACCCGGGAAAACACCGGGAATGCTGTCAGGTCTAAAACGTCAAATACTCCTTTCTCATAAAGAAAACGATTCACCACAGGTGCAGCTGCGAACGGCGTTGGGGTTTTGAAAATGAAAGCCCTGCCCTGTGAGTCCGTCTGTAAAGTCGAGATTGGTGCCGGCCAGGTAGAGAAAACTGCGCATGTCTACCACCACTTTTACACCGTGGGCTTCAAACTCTTTATCTGCTTTAGTGATCTCCTTTTGGGAATCAAAATCCAGATCATATGTGAGTCCGGAACAACCGCCGCTTACCACAGATACACGAATAGGAATATTCTCAGAGATGTTCTTCTCCTGCCTGATCTCATGGATCCGTTTTGCAGCGCGTTCGCTTATTGTGATTGACATAATATCGTTACTTCGTTAAATCTCAAGTCACCCTGATCTTAACCCAGGGTGATTTAAAAATTCCTGATTAGACCGAAATCACCTGTATTTCAGGGTCAATTCGCTTCACCATGCTTTCAATGGCATAAAGCGTACCGGAAGTTGCCGTAGGACATGTTCCACAGGCTCCCTGATAGTGAACCTTGAGCCTGTTGCCGTCTAGGCCGACAATCTTCAAACCGCCGCCATCTGCCAACAGATAGGGACGAACCTGCTCATCCAGCAGCTGATTGATTTGGATCAGCCGGGGATCGTCCGAATCCTGGACTTCCCTGCTGGCGTGAACCTCTTCATCCTCTGTAAGTTCGAGCTGAGGTGTAGCCTCCCGAATGGGCGGGGCCAGTTTTCGAAGCAGTTCAGACCAAACCGCCTTTCCATCCTGCGTAACGGTAATGTACTTATCTACATAGTAGACATTGATTACATGGTCGATACTGAACAGGGTTTTGGCCAATTCATCTTGCTCAGCTTCACCGCTGTTTTCAAACGAACGGGTTACGCCATTTGTAAGCGGTTCTCCCAGCACAAATCGCATTGCATCAGGATTTGGAGTTCGTTCTATTTCTTTAATCTTTGGCATAGGGTTTTACCTTTTTTTTATTCAAAAAATGATTTAGCGTAATAAATTCCGTCTATCAATCTGTCGATATCCTCTTCTGTATTATAAAACGAAACAGATGCTCGTGTTGTTGCCGGCACATTAAATCGCCTTAAAATCGGCTGTGCGCAGTGGTGGCCCGTTCGTACGGCAATTCCACGCTTGTCTAAAATGGTGCCCATATCGGATGCATGAATCTCATCAAATACAAACGCACAGACTGAGGCACGTGTTTCTGAATCGCCGATAAACCGAAGTCCTTCAACTTCCCGCAATCGATCTGCTGCATAGGTCACAAGTTTATCTTCTCTATCTGCAATGGCATCAATTCCTATTCCACTCATATAGTCAATTGCTGCCGACAATCCGATTCCGGCCGCAATGGGAGGTGTACCTGCTTCAAATCTGAACGGGGGCACATTGTAGGTGGTCTCTTCAAAGCTGACCTTATCAATCATATCCCCTCCTCCTCTGTAGGGCGGCATTGAATCCAGCAGAGCCTTTTTCCCATACAGAATTCCAAAACCTGTAGGCCCACACATTTTGTGCGCAGAAAACGTGAAGAAATCACAACCTATCTCCTGCATGTCCACTTTCGCATGGGGAACGGATTGTGCACCGTCAATTAAAACTACTGCTCCGTGATCGTGGGCCAAATCTGTAATCTCTTTTACAGGATTAACCGTACCCAGGGCATTGGAGAGGTGAATCACCGCTACCATTTTAGTTCTGCTTCCGAGAAGCTTTTTGTAGGCTTCCATGTCAAGGTCGCCCAAATCGGTTACGGGAATCACCTTGATTACTGCGCCGGTCTTCTCGGCGATCATCTGCCAGGGCACAATGTTGGCGTGATGTTCCATCTCTGAGAGAATAATTTCATCACCCTCCCTGAAGTTCGTCAGGCCGTAACTGTTGGCCACCAGGTTTATCGAGTCTGTTGTACCTGAGGTAAAAACAATTTCATCATGCGAGATGGCATTGATAAACTGAGCTACCTTTTTTCGGGTCAATTCATACGCATCCGTTGCCTTCTGGCTCAGGGTGTGAATACCCCGGTGAACATTGGAGTGTTCGTATCGGTGATAGTGGTCAATCCTTTCAGCAACCTGTACAGGCATCTGACTCGACGCAGCATTGTCGAGATAGACAAGCGGGTGTCCATTCACATCCTGATGAAGAACCGGGAAATCTTTCCTGATCTTCTCAAAATCTACTGCCGGTATTTTTGTTGCTGTTTGTGACATATTGCTCAGAGAACCTGTCAGCGTCCCGAAAGCCTTCGGGACCTGACAGCGTTCGGTTTTGTTTTAAAAATAAGGTGTTGTTAAATAATGGCTTCGTTGCCTTAAAACTACCACCCCTGTCCCCTCCTTACACAGGAGGGGAACTCAAATTCAGACTTCCACCACACACTTCTCATCTACTAGGCGGTTATCTTTGCTACGGAATTTGCTTTGGTGTAACGGTAAACCTCTTCAATGAGAAGCTTGTGAACCGATTCCACTTTCATATTTTCAATTGTTTCGAGGGCAAAAGCATAGGTTAAAACTTCTTTTGCTTTCTCTTCTGTCATTCCCCGGCTCTGCAGGTAAAAAACCTCCTCCGGATCGAGCTGGCCAATGGTAGCTCCGTGTGAACAGAGAACATCATCAGCGAAAATCTCGAGCTGAGGTTTGGTATTTACCAATCCATCTCTCGATAAAAGCAGGTTTCTGTTCTCCTGGAACGAGTCAATTTTCTGGGCATCTCTGCGAACAAAAATCTTCCCATTAAAAATGCTGTGAGCTTTACCATTTACCACAACTTTATGGAGCTGATGACTATCTGCGTGAGAAAATCTATGATCAAAGGTTGAGTGGGTGTCGGCAATCTGCTCACCATCGATCAATACCAATCCATCAAGGGTAAAATCTACCTCTTCATCTTCCTGGATCACTTTCGGCTCATTCCTGGCAAGTTTTGCACCCAGGTTAATGGTGTATGAGTGATATTCTGAATTCTTCTCCACGTAGGCGATTGGCCTTGAAACGTGAAGGGCATTCAGGCTATCGCGCTGTATACGAACGTGATGTATATGCGCCCGTTGTTTGGTTTTCACTTCACAAACAGGAATTGTCAAATACTCATTGCCGCTTAACCCGATATGATCTTCAATAATGGTTACATCTGAGTCCTCTTCAGCCACAACCAGCATTCGCGGGGTGGCTACAAACGCCTTTTTGGAATCAGTATATATATTCAATATCTGTATGGGTGCTTCGGCCTTTGCCTCTTTTTCGAGATGGATAAATGCTCCATCCTCAAACATCAAACCGTTATACGGTACAAATACATCATTTTCATAGTCAACAAGCTTGTTCAGGTACTTCTCAACAACACTGTTATCGGTAAAGGAGTTTAAATTCCCAACCGTTACACCATTGCCAAGCCCGCCGATGGATGAGAATTTTTCATTATACCGGCCATTAATGAATACCAGTCTGCTTCGATCTGATTCGGGAAGAAAAAACTTCTCAATATCAGTTGCAGGAAGTGTTCCGGCATCATCCAGTGAAGTGAATTCAATCTTCGAAAACGGTTTTAAATCTATAAATCTCCACTCCTCAATTTTCTTGTGAGGGAATGGTGATGCGTTCAGCTCTTTCAAACTCTGTTCACGTATCGCTGTCCAGTTGCCGCTATCGGGAGCGTGCTTTGCCAGCCTGTGCAAAAATGATGGTTCTACCTGTGTAGGAAGTGCCATTATACCGCCTCTCCGTTTACTTTTGCGTGTGCTTCGAGCCAGTCGTAACCTTGCTCTTCCAGTTTGTATGCAAGTGTTTTATCACCGCTTTTTACGATCTTTCCGCCAATCATAACATGCACAAAATCAGGCTCAATATAATTAAGCAATCGCTGATAGTGAGTAATCAACACAACAGCATCATCTTCGCCATGCAGCTGATTGATACCGTTTGCAACAATTTTCAGCGCATCGATATCAAGACCTGAATCGGTCTCGTCCAGAAGCGAGAGCTTTGGCTGGAGAACCGCCATTTGGAAAATCTCATTGCGCTTCTTCTCGCCGCCCGAAAAGCCTGCATTCACACTTCTCTCGAGGAAATCAGGGTTCATCTGAACCAGTTCAAGCTTGTCTTTGATATAGTCATCAAATTCAAGCGGGTCCAGCTCTTCACGACCTCTTGAGTTGGCTATGGTATTGTATGATTCCCTCAACAGGGTTGTATTGGTTACACCGGGAACTTCAACCGGATACTGAAACGCCAGGAAAATTCCTGCATGAGCCCTCTCATCAGGATCCATCTCCAGAATGCTCTCGCCGTTGTAGAGAATATCACCTTTAGTTACTTCATACTCCGGATGCCCGGCGGCAATTTTAGCGAGTGTACTCTTCCCGCTGCCGTTAGGACCCATAATGGCATGAATTTCACCTTTGTTAACTTTGAGGTTTACTCCCTTCAGGATTTCAGTCCCGTCTTCCTCAACTACAACATGTAAGTCTTTAATTTCTAACACAGTATTTTTTATTTGGTTTTTCTTTTGTTTTAAAATGGTTGGCTTGGAGATGAAAGCTTAAATAGTATCTAGCTCGAACTAAACATCCCCCCAGAAAAAGCCCCGAAAGCATTCGGGGCTTTTTCATCCCCCCTTCGAAGGGGGACAATTTAACCGACGCTGCCTTCGAGTTTGATGCCGAGAAGTTTGTTTGCTTCTACGGCGAACTCCATGGGCAGCTCTTTGAGTACTTCTTTACAGAAGCCATTTACGATGAGTGAAATCGCGTCATCTTCACTCAAGCCTCTTTGCTGCAGATAGAAGATCTGTTCTTCACCTACCCTTGAGGTAGTGGCCTCGTGCTCAATTTTTCCGGTCGGGTTTGCCGATTCTATATACGGGAATGTATGCGCACCGCAAGTTTGGCCAATCAGCATGGAGTCACACTGAGAGTAATTTCTGGCGTTTTCCGCTTTCTTGCTGATTTTCACCTGGCCGCGATAGCTGTTATTAGATCGCCCTGCCGAGATTCCTTTCGAGATAATAGTACTCTTGGTGTTTTTACCAAGGTGAATCATCTTCGTTCCGGTGTCGGCCTGCTGCATCTTGTTCGTCACAGCTACAGAGAAAAATTCTCCTACAGAGTTATCACCCTTTAGAATTACACTTGGGTATTTGAGCGTTACTGCAGATCCTGTCTCAAGCTGAGTCCAGGAAATTTTTGAGTTGTCTCCTTTGCAAATCCCACGCTTGGTAACAAAATTGTAGATACCGCCTTTTCCATCTTCATCTCCGGAGTACCAGTTTTGAATCGTAGAGTATTTAATTTCAGCATTTTCCATCGCTACAAGTTCAACAACAGCTGCATGAAGTTGATGTTCATCATACATCGGCGCGGTACATCCTTCCAGATAACTCACCTGGCTGTTATCTTCAGCAATAATGAGTGTTCTCTCAAACTGACCGGAATTCATGTTGTTGATCCGGAAATAGGTAGAGAGCTCCATCGGGCAGATGGTGTCTTTTGGCACGTAACAAAAAGAGCCATCTGAAAATACCGCTGAATTCAGAGCCGCATAGAAATTATCCCGAATCGGGACAACAGATCCCATATGCTTCTTTACCAGCTCGGGATAATTTTGAACCGCCTCTGAGATGGAGCAGAAAATCACGCCCGCTTCAGCAAGTTTCTCTTTAAAAGAGGTGAAGATCGAAACACTGTCAAACACAGCATCCACGGCCACGCCGGAGAGCATCTTCTGCTCTTCGAGAGGAATTCCCAGTTTTTCATAGGTTTCGCGAATTTTCGGATCAACATCATCCAGGCTGTCGAGTTTCGGCTTGTTTTTCGGAGCTGAATAGTATTGAAGCGTATCAAACTTAGGTTTTTGGTAGGTGGCGTTGAACCAGCTGGGTTCTTCCATCTCGATCCACGCACGATACGCCTTCAGCCGGAATTCAGTCATCCACTCCGGTTCGTTTTTCTTTTGGGAAATCAGACGAACAACATCCTCATTGATTCCTTTGGGAAAATCCTCATATTCAACATCGGTGCTGAAGCCATATTTGTACTCTTCACCGATCATTGCTTCGAGAGCTTTTGTCTCACTCATGTTGATTTATTTTCTGGATTAATTTCTTTTAGTTAGTCGGGTAACACCTCAAATTGTCCCTTAGTTCACTAAATCAGGGACATTTACTCGTTATCCTTATTTGGAATGAATAAATATAAGCAAATTAACGGCCACCTTAAAACCGATTAAATGTTTAGCTTAAGAAAGGATTTTAACCGGTAAAGCTCCAATTGAAACGGGCTATTGGAGTGATAGGCAAATGGGCTAATTCCCTGAACTGCATTAAAAGCTCTGAGATTAAACTGATAATAGCGCGGCCACACAAGCCGTATTTACGATATCCTCAACCGAGCACCCTCGTGACAGATCCATATAGGGCTTGTTCAATCCCTGTAAGATGGGGCCGGTTGCCGTGGCTCCGGCCAGGCGTTCGGTTATCTTATAAGCGATATTACCCGCATCAAGATTTGGGAAGATGAATACATTCGCATCTCCCTCAATGGGCGACTCGGGGGCTTTTCTTTTAGCGATGGCGGGAATAACGGCCGTATCAAACTGAAACTCCCCATCCATTTTCCACTGCGGTTTTTTTACTGAAGCGATTTCACAAGCTCTCTTTACAAGATCAACCCGTTCGTGCCGGGCGCTTCCTTTTGTAGAGAAAGAGAGAAATGCAATAACCGGATCGTCGCCGGTTAACAGGCTGTGTGTTTTTGCTGCATCAATGGCTATGGAGGCCAGCTGTTCGGCATCCGGGTATGGAACAACCGCACAATCAGAGTAGGTAAATACTCTTCCATCCGGCATCTCCATCAGAAATGTGCTCGACACAAGTTCTGATTCGGGCGACACTCCAACCGTTCTGAGGGCCGACACAATAACCTGACCGGTTGATGCAACTGATCCGGCCACCGCTGCATCTCCCCTGCGTGTTGCAAGCATCCATCCCGCTGTATACAACGGGTTATTACAAAGTGCTTTTAACTGGGACTGATCGAGGTTTTTATGCGACAGCTTCTCTTTAAAAAAGTCATACTTTTCGGGTTCCGATTCCGGATCATTATAGGCTACAATCTCAACCCCGTCAGGAATTGTAACTTCATTCTCTGCTGCAAGTTTACGTATGATGGCCTCACTGCCAAGCAAAACGGGATTTGCGTACTCCTCTTGCGACATTCTAACTGCAGCTCTGATTACCCGTATATCTCTTTCAGCTTCGGGAAGCAGGATATATTTTCTGTGTTCAGATGCTTGTTGCCGTATCTTGTCAATTAATGTCATGTTTTCAAATTAGTAATAGTATTGAGATCAGTGTTAAAAATATACCGGTCCATTGCACCTTAGTGAGCCGGTCTCCCCATTTCATCACTCCAAGTATTGTCCCGCCCAGAACGGTTAAAACATTCACGCTGCTGTAGACAACTCCGCCACTCATGCGCTCAAGGGCTTCAATAAGGAAGATGGATGTATAAAGATTAGGAATACCAATGGCAATTCCCAAAAACAACTCTCCTTTAGTAAATGCCCATCTGTTTCGAACGGCAATGGCCAGTACTCCTAATAAGAATGCTGTCAGAAATACAAACCCCATAAATTGTTGCTTGCTCAGTAAACCGGAAAAATCAGCCTCGTACACTTTCAATGAAGCATCACCAATACCGGTTCCCAAAAAGAGCAGCAGTAACAGCCAGGCTGCGCTAAACGGCTCTCTTAACATTTTTCGCTTGTTCGGAAGAAGTAAAAAGAGTGTTAGAAACACCAGGCTGACGCCGATCCACTGCCAGAAGTCAAGATATTCCAGGTACCAAAGCGTTGATAGAAGTACAGGAATAAGCAGAGAGATTCTCATCGCCGCAATGCTGATTCCCACTCCGTTATGAAATACAGATTTGCTGTAGATGAAAAAGTTAGCGATGAAAAAAAAACCGGTAAAAGCAGCCAAAAACAGCGGGGCTGAAATATCAGCAATCTGCAGTTCAGTAAATGAATTTAAGCCAGAAGTTCCAAAAGCAACCGTAAAGGCAACCAGGTAGTTGATGGTAAGAACCCGGATGGTGTCAAAGTTTTTAAACTCAATTACTTTTAACAGATGGGCAATCAGTACGGATGTGGCGGCACATAATACAATGTAAACCCATCCGATCATCTTCCGGCGATGTCTAGTGTAAAGTTTCCGAACGCTTGAATCTCCTGCGGACGATCATGAATTCTGCGGGAGGTGTAATCGACGTTGTTTTCCAGGTGACGAATTAAATCAGACATTTTAGTATTGCGCTGTTTTAAAGCTTCGGCCCAGAAATAGTTAAAAATGTGATGGCGTTTGTTGCCGTCAATCATACCTGTATAAATTCCCGAACTCTGTCCCGGCCGGTTACTGAACAGAATAACGGAGTTAGGCAGCTCACGAAGCAACTCGTTTGCCGTGCGGTTCAAAATAGAATTACCGCCATTTCTTATGCGCTCATTTACCACACCCCTGCTGCTTTCAATATACTCTAAATCTACAAACAGGAAGAGCGCTTCAGGTTCGGCCCGGTGCAGACCGGTAAACAGATCCGTTAACCGGGTTTCGTGCTGAATCTCGTCCTCATCCAGGTAGATCATTACGATCTCTTCCCTGCCATCAATCTCCTTGATCGTTGCAAACCCTGTGATATAGACAATAAGTGAACTTGTTTGATCCACTCCCTGTAGCTCATTGGAGAAATCAGCCAGCCCATTGCTGCCATCTTCCACGATCTCTGATATCTGATCAGAACCCATTTGAAGCGCGGTTCTCATATAGTGATTGAACAGTTTATGATCCCGTTCAATATACTGGCGGATTCCATGCCTGTTATCAATGGCGTTTGTCAAAATGAGAGCCCTGTCGGAGGTATCGCGGGGTTTTAAAATCGGAAGTGAATTTTCAACATCAATTTCGCCGAAAGGAATTTCTGCAAATTCAAAAATCAGAGTGGAAGCCGACTCAATGGCAGCTTTCCACTCAACCGTGCCACTTGATTTTTCGATATATACTTCTGTTTCCTGATATCTGACCCTGTACCAATCCTCTGTTTCAGAATCAATAATTTCCAGCAGACTGCCCTCTCCCACCTCTGCAACAATGTTGGTAAATGCCGCCTGGGGTGAATTTCTGAGGTTGACAACAGGTTTGGAAACATTGAGAAACGGAGCCAGGAATTTATCCACGGGTACTTGTACCTCCTTACTCATTCCATTGTAGCTGATTTTTATGTCAATAACCGACTCTTCATCTGCAATCTCTCTAAGCCGGGGTTCCAGAGAGGCAAGATTTACATCCAGAGATGTTTGGCGAAATTCCAAATCACTTTGGCTGAAAAGCTCCTCCCCTTTATAGGTAACCAACATATCTGCTACAATATCTGATGCATTTAACGTTCTCAGGGAATCCTGAACAACTTCCACTCCGCTTCGTCTCATCAGTTCAGACTCGCCGGTGTAGATGGGGTCGCCTGTAGGCTGCATGTTTAGAAAGGAGAGAGCTCCAATGAGCCCACCCGATATATTCAGCATCAGTTTTTGGGACGTTGTTACGGAAGGCAATATAACGCTTGAGTTGGCGGCCAGAAGGGCAAATGCAGCGCCCGTGACTCCCAGGGCAACGAAGCCCCATTTGGGCCTGTACTTCTGTACAGTTCTTTCAACTTTAACCCTGAGCGGATACTCTTTCTCCGTAATTGTATAGAGTGAAAATGAGATAACCGGATCATCGGGAGTTGGATCTTTGTCGACCAGAATCACCTTTTTTTGGTCAATAATTTCCGGCTGAGTTCTCTCATCCACTGCAAACTGTTCGGTAACCATCCATCGGCTGGACGTACATGAGACAGCGCTGATGCAAAACAGTATGATCAAAAATAGACTTCGCATGATCGGGATATCAGAATGAAATTACAGCACCAAATCCAAAGAGATGCCTCAGCTTTAATGAGTCTTCCGTACCGGGCTCAGAAAGCCAGAACGGAATTTCATAACGCAACACGAATCCCCGTGGCTTCCCAAGATAGTCGGGAATATTCAAAGATAAGGAGAATCCGGCACCTGCATCAGCAAAAAGTGTTGTGGGGTCTGCTCCTGTTCCCATCGATCTGCCGGCATCAAAGAAAAGATATGACCTGAAATCCACAAATTCGGATACATAGGGAATTCTGTTAAAGAGATTTTTTAATGGATTGGGATAGTCGAACTCCGAGTTAAAGGCAAGCATGGAACGAAAGAGCAGCGGATTTACAACGTTTATCTCAGCGCTGTTATCATCGCAGTTTACACATGGATCGTAGGTGAATGAATCGATATCCTGATATGTGTAGCCCCTTAAATTTGCCCCGCCTGCCAAGTGAAATTTCCCGCTTTCCATCCAGGGTTGGGGTATGGTTCCCTTGGCTCTTGTAAAGCCCGATCGAATCGTCTCAACGGCTGTTCCGCTGCTGCGGCTGAAAAGATATTCAGGAGCCGTGTTGGATGATGACGCTCCTGCAAATCCCCGCAACCTCAATCCCCAGCTATCATTAAAATTAATTCTCTGTATTGCAGTAACTGAAGCAGTAGTATAGGTCTCGTCCAGGTATTGAACAGAACCTGTCAGGTTCAGATTGTACCAGCCAAGTGTATTATCACTCTGCAATTCGGCCGACAGCTTTGTGAGCAGCTTATTGTCGTCTGACCATAGAACGGGAAAGGCCGAATACTCGTCATCAAATCTCTTTTCATAAGAGTTAAACACCCTTAATTCTCTGTAGCGGCGTTCATCAAAGCCCTGCTGCCAGCGTTTATTAAAGGCAACCCCCTGAATGTTATATCCGGTACGGACACTGCTAATTAGCTGAATACTTGCTTCACTTCCATATTCAGACCATGCGGGGATCGGTTCGGTGAAGGAGAGGTAATATGAAACCGGAAGTGAAGGCAACCATGTTCCGACCCAAAAACCAAAATCGAGCCGGTGTGGCCCATCCTCGAAGGTGCCGGGTACCTGACCCTTGAGGCGTATGCCCAAACGGATACCATCTACATCATTATACCAAATATCGGGTGCCGGCAAGATCTCATAGCTTCGCGATTGAGCCTCCGAGCTCCGGGGCACTAAAATCACAAAAAATGCAATAAACAGGGTAGTCAGAATTAGGAAACGAGCCAATCGTCAAGGATTTGGTCAGTAGTTACAATTGTATGTGTTAGCTTTATCAAACGCTTTTGTTCCGGCCACAGTATTTTATCGATCGCCTTTTCTTGCGGCAGCCATGCAAACTCAGTATGCTCATCATTCAGCTGTGGTTCATCACTGTCGCCTACCTGTATTGCAAATGCCGGAATTTGATGAATTACATCCGTAGTGTGCTCATAAAATGTATTCACGCTGGGTATGGTCCAGAACTTAACCGGTTTCAGGCCGGTCTCCTCAGTAAATTCACGAAGAGCCCCCTGCCAATGGGTCTCATTCTCTTTAACCTTGCCGCCTATCATTCGCCATTGATTATGGTAAATTTTGCCCTTGGCACGCTTGAATAGAAGAAACTCCATAACGTTCTCTAGATACCTGTATGGATATACATCGATAAGTTTTTTCTTCTTCATAGCTGATTACCAACCGGATGTAATTCAGTTTTTCTCAATGCTTTTTGATGAACAAATTTGAAACCCTGAATTTTTTACCATTTAATGCCTATCGCCCGCTTCACACTTCATTGAGAGGTAAGGCTATGCGTTCACTACAGGCCGTCCCACGCTGATATACGTTAATCCGGCCTCTTTGGCGCGATTCAGATCGTAAAGGTTTCGGCCATCAAAAACCACCGGAGACTTCATCACCTCGCTGAATCTTGCCATATCGGGCCGCCTGAACTCATTCCACTCTGTGCAGATGATAAGTGCATCCACGTTATCCAGTACTGAATCGCGATCGTTCATGAACTCGATATTGGCGAGTGTGCGTTTGGTCGCAGCCATTTTAAACGTCTCCATGGCTTCAGGGTCATAAACTTTCAATTTTGCGCCCAGGCCGGCAAGTTTATCCGCAATATAGAGAGAAGGAGCTTCGCGAATATCATCGGTTTCAGGTTTGAAAGACAACCCCCAAATACCGAAGGTTTTTCCATCCAGCTCTCCTTTATAGAATGCTTTCATCTTTTCAACGATGGATACTTTCTGTGTCTCGTTTACTTTCATCACAGAATCGAGTATTCGAAAATTGTAGCCGTGTTCACCGGCGGTGTGGTGAATAGCCTGCACATCTTTTGGGAAACAGCTGCCCCCATACCCAATACCCGCAAACAGAAATCGTTTTCCGATTCGGGAATCCGTGCCGATACCACGCCGTACGTTATCAACATCTGCTCCCAGTTTCTCACAGACATTTGCAATTTCATTCATGAAAGTGATCTTGGTTGCCAACATGGCATTTGCAGCATACTTGGTAAGTTCTGAACTGCGCTCATCCATAATAATAATGGGATTACCGCTGCGAACAAATGGTTCATACAGAGTTGTCATAATGTCGGCAGCTCTCTGGCTCGATGTGCCCACAACAACGCGCTCAGGTTTCATAAAATCTTCAACAGCGGCCCCTTCCCTCAAAAATTCGGGGTTGGAAACCACATCAAATTCATGATCCGTTTTCGCAGATATAGCCTCTCTAACCTTATCTGCTGTGCCTACAGGAACCGTACTTTTATTCACGATGACCCTGTAGCCCGGGTACTTGTTAAAAAGATCTCCAAGCTTATTGGCTACATTAAGTACAAAGCTCAGGTCGGCCTCACCGTTGGCACCCGGAGGGGTTGGCAGGCAGAGAAATATTACTTCTGAGGTCTGAAATGTCCCTTCAAGATCTGTTGTGAAATGCAGACGATTTTCCCGGATAGACCGTTCGAAAACACGATTCAGTCCCGGTTCATAGATTGGCACTTCCCCATTTCGCATGAGCTCCACTTTTTTCTCATCGATATCCACGCAATTTACGTCATTACCGCTGTCTGCAAAACAGGTGCCTGATACTAACCCCACATAACCGGTTCCAATTACTCCTACTTTCATTTATTTATCTTTCAATTTTTTTGATTTCAAGCTCGAGTGTCCCTGCGGGTACATCCACAGTAAATACGTCTCCTATCTCCTTGCCCAGTATAGCTTTACCTATGGGTGAATCAACTGAAATTTTTCCCTTCTTAAAGTCTGCCTCATCTTTTGATACCAGGGTATACTTCACCTCTTTATCCACCTTTTTATTATGTATGGTTACCGTGGACAATAGGTAAGCTTTGGATGTGTCAATATCTTTTTCTTCCAAAATACTGGATATTGCCAGTGTATTTTCCAGCTCCGCAATTCTTTTTTCCAGATGGCCCTGGGCCTCCTTGGCAGCATCATACTCGGCATTCTCACTTAAATCGCCCTTTGCACGAGCCTCTGATATCTCTTCAGCAATTTCCTTACGCCCTCTGGTCTTAAGATCTCTTAGTTCTTTGTCTAACTTTTCATATCCTTCTCTGGATAGGTAATTCTTCTTCATAATTCCTTATTCTATTCAACTTTTTAAAACAGAAAAAGCAGTTAAAAACTGCTATTTCCGCATTTTAATCTGTAACTATTTAATCTGTAAAAATAGGGTGTTCAGCACTGTTTCCCAACCTTAATTTTTTAAATCCTTTTGGATTAAACCAACAATTCAGAACTCTCTACTTCAATTTACGATAACCTGACAACAAACTGCCTGTGAAAAAAAGAAGCACAAAAGAGATTCTCCAACAAAACCTGAAGCGTTCATCCCCTCTTCGTGGCTCCTTTATACTCTGGCTGCACGATATTCGAAGCCTTCACAATGTAGGTGCTGCTTTTCGATCAGCAGATGCTTTTGGCATTAAAGAGGTGTGGCTTTCGGGTTATACCCCAGTACCACCACGCGCAGAAATTACAAAGACGGCTATCGGTGCAGAAGAACATGTGCCCTGGAAACAGATTAAAGAGATTAAAAAGGCAGCACGTGAATTGAAGAGTGATGGATACACGATCGTGGGGCTAGAACAGACTGTGAATAGTAAAATGATTCATGAATACGTACCCCAATCACCAAAAATCTGCCTCGTTCTGGGGAATGAAGTAACCGGGATAAGTGATGAGATGTTGCCCGATATCGACGAGGCTGTTGAAATACCACAGTTTGGAATGAAGCATTCACTGAACGTATCCGTTGCAGCAGGTGTGGCGCTGTATGCTTTTTTCCAGATTTTCAACGACCAAAACCTTCAATCTTGATTGCCAACAGGAAAGTTGGGTATCATATTGGTAACTTACGCCGCTGTATTGTAATTTCAGCCGCTCAAAACAAGTAAGTAAATTTTTTATGCCTAAACGAATTTTAGTTACATCCGCACTACCCTATGCCAATGGCCCGATACACCTTGGCCATCTTGCAGGTGCTTATCTGCCCTCAGATCTGTATACCCGTTTCCAGAGACTCAAGGGCCGCGATATTATCCACATTTGCGGATCGGATGAACACGGTGTACCTATTACCATAGCAGCTGAACGTGAAGGTGTTACTCCAAAAGAGATTGTTGACCGCTACCACGAGTGGAATAAGAATGTGTTTGAACAGTTCGGAATTCATTTCGATTACTACGGGCGAACCAGCTCAAAAACACACAAAGAGACCTCGCAAGACTTTTTTTTAAAACTTTATGAGCAGGGTCTGTTCAAAAAAAAGAGCCAGGAACAGCTTTATGATGAAGAGACCGATATGTTTCTTCCCGACAGATATGTAAAAGGTACCTGTCCGCATTGCAGCCACCCGGAAGCTTATGGCGACCAGTGTGAAAAATGCGGCACATCCCTTTCTCCTACCGACTTGATCGATCCGGTGAGCTCCATTACCGGCAATAAACCCATCATTAAAACAACCGAGCACTGGTTTATTCCACTGGGAGATTTTCAGGAAAAGCTTGAAAGCTGGATTGATTCTCGCAATAACTGGAAACCCAATGTAGTTGGACAGTGCAAAAGCTGGCTCAAAAGCGGTCTTGGCGACAGGGCCGTTACGCGCGACCTCACATGGGGGGTACCCGTACCCCTGCCCGACGCTGAAGGGAAAGTACTTTATGTATGGTTTGATGCTCCCATCGGCTACATCTCGGCCACCAAAGAGTGGGCTGAAGAGAGAGGTGAGCCTGATCTCTGGAAAGCCTACTGGCAGGATGAAGAGACCTCGCTGATCCATTTTATTGGAAAAGACAACATCGTTTTTCACTGTATCATGTTTCCGGCAATGCTGATGCAGCACGGCGATTATGTTCTGCCTGAAAATGTGCCGGCCAATGAATTTTTGAACCTGGAAGGCCAAAAGCTGTCGACATCGAAAGGCTGGGCTGTTTGGTTACACGAGTACCTGGAGGAGTTTGAACCGGACCTGCTGCGCTATGTATTAGGCTCTACCCTTCCCGAGGCTAAAGACTCCGACTTCTCATGGAAAGATTTCCAAATCAGGGTAAACAGTGAGCTTGCCGATGTTTTAGGCAACTTCGTATTTCGAACCCTCAGCTTTACCGAGCGCTTTTTTGAGGGAGCTGTTCCAACCCTGTCCAACCCTACTGAGCTTGATTTGAAAACTCTGCATGAGATCAATCAGCAGAAAGAGATCATAGAAAAAGCGTACACTTCATTCAAATTCAAAGAAGCTATTGCCGAAACGATGAATCTTGCACGCATCGGCAACCGTTTCTTCACCGAAACGGAGCCCTGGAAAACCCGTAAGGAGAACCCGGAAGCGTGTGGAAATACGCTTTATATTTGTGTGCAAATATCAGCAGCTCTCTCATTGCT
>REDT01000209.1 GCA_007693295.1 Balneolaceae bacterium | reverse complement strand
AATGAGATCAAACCAATAAAAGGCAACGCTGCTTAGCATGCAACTTGGCGGCTGGATTTTCTTATTAATTTAGATCTAAAAAGTAGAGTGTATGATGGAGAGATGGAGAGATGGAGAGATGGAGAGATGGAGAGATGGGGAGAAGGAGAGAGGGCCGGAACACTGGTTTGGAAGAACAGCGGCCGGATTGGCTTATTAAAGTCAGAAATGTCAGATCTCATGTTCCAAGCCTAACATTTCAAGCACTTTTTACTTTACTATTACATGATGTTAAATTATGATTAACTACTATTACCCTATCATTAACCACCCAATAAAACTTAGATTTGTTCTGAGTAGGGTAAATCCCGTATGTTGATAGTGTTGATTCAAAAATCAAAGCAGCCCTCCCCAAATCAACGCCCACTTACTTTACCTCTTGGAATAACTATATTCACGTGGCGCGGGACACGGTGCACGGTTTCACGTTGAAGGTTACAAATTTAGACCTTGAGTGTTGGTGTTGCGAAGCATTGCTTCGCGGTTACACATTCAACGTTTTAACCTTCAACTCCTCAAAACCGACGCTAATAGAAACCAGCCCACTCCTTCAAAAACTCTTCGAGGCCAACCACATCAATCTGTCGATGAACCGGATATCGGTCATTTCCCGGGGTGATGATAAAGTTACGGGTCGTCTGGTTGTCTTCAATCACGTTGTGAAACCCTTTTGGGGATTTGGGCGCCCGGTTGAGCTTGAAATCAATACAAAAAAGAGGCTTTTCTTCTTTTACCACAACAAGATCGGCCTCCGCTCCCTGGTGAGTTCGATAAAAATAGAAGGAGTATTCCTTTGGGGCCGTTGAAAGTAGCTGCTGCAGAACAAAACCTTCCCAAGATCCGCCCGCAGCCGGGTTTGCCCGCAGTGCATCTTCGCTGTTAATACCTAATAGGGAATGCAGCAAACCAGTGTCGCGAATATAGACTTTAGGAGATTTGACAAGCCTTTTTTTAACGTTTCTGTGCCATGGCTGGAGCCGGCGGATGATGTAGGCGTGCTCCAGGTAGTCGAGATACTTTGAAATGGTTGGCGAGGTTACACCCACCGACCGGGCAAGGTTTTCCTGGTTTAAAAGCTGACCGTTTTGATGGGCCAGCATGTTCAGAAAATTTCTCAGCTTAGAAAGATCGGTGTTTAAACCGAGTAAGGGAAGGTCTCGTTCTATGAGTGTACGGGTATAATCGCCGAGCCAGCGAAAGCCGTGTTGTTTCTGACCGCTCAGAAAAGGTTCCGGAAACCCACCCCTGATCCACAGCCGGGTGATCTCATAGTGGTCGGAGATTTCAGGCCAGGTTAAAGGCTGCAGTTCCTCATAAGTAATCCGGCCGGCCAATGATTCGGATGACTCGCGGATCAGTACAGGCGAGGCGGACCCCAATAGCAAAAACCTTCCGGGTCGCCTGTGCCGGTCGATCACAGATCGTAGTACAGGAAACAGATCGGGCCTTCGCTGTACTTCATCAATTATGATCAGATGGTCGTTGAACCGTTCAAAAAAAAGTTCCGGATCAACAAGCTTACCCTCATCCCTCGGTGATTCAAGATCGAGATGAAGGGTCTTGCCATCCCTTTCACCTGCTATTTTTCTTGCAAGAGTCGTTTTTCCCACCTGCCGGGCCCCTGTCAGTGCCACAACCGGGAAATCTTCCAACAGCTCAATCACGGCATCCTGCTTGAATCTGTCAATGAATGGTTCCATGATATTTGAAAGTGAAATTTTAGATTTTCATGGTTAATTTAGAATTTTACCATGAAATAATAAAATAATATTTTTGATATTCGTGGTTCTTCTTATTTGCCCCTAAGGGATCGCTATGCGGAAATTTCTACAATTCTACGGCGAAGGCATCCCTACGGGACGGTTCTAAAAACAAAGTTGCCAACTGCTGCGCGCTGTTCGCAGTCCCGACCCATCGGGGCCAACCGCAAACTGCCAACTTGCCTACTCCTCAAAACCCCGGCGCAGACATCGCGAAGCATCGGGACGCAAAAACGCCGGGAATGCTGTCAGGTCTTCATTAAGGTCAATTTTTAGAGTATACATTAAAAGTCAAAGTTTTTAATGTATGTGTTGGTTTAAAACCGTATGTTAATGCCGGAAATAGCTCCATACATTAAAACAAAAGGTTTTTAATGCCGAAAAAACAGCTCTACCCCGTTAACCCTGATCGTACAGAGCCGTGGAATGATCTGCCCGATCTGCCGATTGACCCGGCGCTCTACCGCGATGTGGAGATTTATGAGCAGCTTGGCCAGGCAAAGGAGGCGCTGGCGCTGCTGGCAGGACGCAGTATTGCCATCCCCAATCCGGCGATGCTGATCAACTCCATCACCCTGCAGGAGGCGAAGGTATCGAGCGCAATCGAAAATGTGTTTACCACCGATGATGAACTCTACAAAGCGGTGAGTGATTCGAAATCGGATGGCGAAGCACCGGGCCCCACCAAAGAGGTGCTGCGCTACCGCGAAGCGCTTTGGGAGGGATACCACTATCTGAAAGAGCATGGACGGTTCGACCGCGACTATTTTATAAAACTATACCGGATCATCCAGGAGAGCGGGGATGGAATTCGTCCGCCGTTTGCGCGCACGTTTATCCCTATGGGTGGCACCGGGCCCAACGCCGGAAAGCCTGCCTACACGCCGCCTCGCGGAAAGGGTATTGTAGAGGCTAAACTGGACAACCTGATTGAATTTCTGAACAGCGAGGAGTCACAACCGGATGATGTACTTCTGAAGATGTGCATTGCCCACTACCAGTTTGAGGTAATTCACCCGTTCCGGGATGGAAACGGCCGTGCGGGGCGCATCATGAATCTGCATATCATCACGCGAAATCACCGGCTGGAACTGCCCATTCTCTATTTGAGTCGTTACATTCTGGAGCACAAACAGGACTATTACGAATATCTTTCGGGAGTGTCTCAGCGGGGCGACTGGAAGAGCTGGATTCTCTACATGCTGAGGGCGGTGGAGTGGACATCGCAGCTCACGCTCCGGAAAGTGAACGACATTATCGTGAGCAAAGAGGAGATTCTGCAAGTGCTGCGGGAGCAGACGGACGTTCGTCGGCCGGAAGACCTGGCGGAGGCGATATTTACACAGCCCTACATCAAGGTGAATCACCTGACTGACCGCGGCCTCTACGCCGAAAACACCGCCCGGAACTACCTGAACGAACTTGCTGAATTGCAGATCCTGGAGAAGAAAGTGATCCGGGGAAAACACTACTATATCAACCCGGCATTGGTGGAGATTCTTTCTTATTGAGTGTTGCACGGTTCAGGGCGCAAGGTTCACGGTGAAAACCTTCAAGCGTCCGCCAGCCGGCGGATTTCCGGGGTCCTTGAAGCGTTTGGTTGTTTGCTCTTCTGTATTAAAAAAATCTGAGCGTTGGTGTTGCGAAGCAGTGCTTCGCGGGGCACGGAAAAGAAGTAAAGAAATTGAGAAAAGTTGGCAAATTACAAGCACCAAATGACAATTATCCGCATAGCGATCCCTACGGGGCAAATTCCAAACGGGTGCTTTTCCAGATTATGTGCCTATACTTTAAGCTCAGGCTACGTTTGGAA
>REDT01000135.1 GCA_007693295.1 Balneolaceae bacterium | reverse complement strand
TTCGCAGGATGCGCCACCATTACCGACGCCAACGTTGACCTTGCTGAAGAAGAGACCACCGTGATCTCTATCGAACGCGCTAACGACACCTGGGACTCCAGAAATGGCGAAGACATGGGTACCGTTATTGAAAAACCAAACATGGGCGAGTAAATTTATTTAGACATTAAGCTGTGAAGTACTTAATCTTATCTATTTCAGTTTAGGTATATCCAATTCTCCATGCCCACATTTGCAATTATTATACTGTTGATACAGAGTTTAACTGTTGATTGGAACCTTCATGTAGGAAAGTACAATCAAAATCCCGATACACCTGAATCAATATGGGCTACCACTCTCTTATATTATTCAACTCCCGATAGCCTCAAAGAGAAAGTACATGAATCTATTGAGTCTGAACTGGTAAGGCACGGTTTAGAATCAGCTGACAACTTCAAGGATTCTATTGGAGAGATCAACAAATTATACAAAGATGAGTCTTTATTGCTACTAAGTTTACTGTTAGAAAGTGATGGTATAAAAAGAGAATTACTATATTCTGACTTTTATGATACTAATGAATATGGCCCGCTGCAGTTCATTAATCTTAGTGCTAAGAACGGCACGATATTAGAGCCTGAATCGATTGATATCTCAGAATTCCAGTTCTATCACTTTCTTCTGAGTTTCTATATGTCCGCAAATAGTATAGTTGAAGCTGAATTTTTTGAAGAGTTTTCAACTTATTGGTCTACCCGCCTGGCTCAAACGCAATTGGATGATATTACCAAAGAACTCCTCCTTGCAACTGTTTTTAAAGCGGCTTACGAAACAAATAACTATAGCATTGTCCGCGATTACTTTGAACCATCTTTTGAGTACGATTTTCTCCCACCTTCAAACCTGAAACGAAATTATCTGTGGGGAATTGAATTCATGCTTTCCAGGCTTGGCCAAGTTGACAAAAGCATCAAGATTCAGCAGGAATTGACCATACCCTTAAGCCGGTATATTAATGATCAGAGTGGACTGAATTCCATCCAGGTAAGTTTGGGAGCTAATTTATATCATCTCGGCAACTATCAAAGGGCAAGGGAAATTTTTACGGATATGATGGCACACACTGAAGGGTCTTCGCCGGCTGCACTATCTAGGCTCTATAATAATCTCAGCCTCATATATTTTAAAACCGGCGAATCAGCTGAATACATTGATATGCAGTCGCGTGCACTTGATCTTGCGATTGAAATTGAAAACTATAGCTTACAACGAGAATTTTATCGAAATCTCCACATTTTTCATCGGAAAAATAGAAATTGGGATCTGGCCCAGCAGTACATCAATCTGGCAATTGAACTCGCTACGGATACAGACAATATCAATGATCAAATTTTGATTTACATTTCAAGAGCCGCTTTTGAAGATCAATACCTCAATAATCGCGAGGAAGCGTTTAGGTATCTCAGGACTGCTGAAAATCTTCTTGACGAAAGTACCGGTACAAGACAGCGCATATCGGTAATCGCTGAACTATCAAAACTATTGAACAAAGAGGAAGATTGGGAAGCCAGTAAGGAACTCCAGCTTGAAATTATACAGCTCTCATTAGATGACGGTGATCCCTCAACCTACCTCGAGGCATTTGTTGAGCTTGCTTTTATACACTACCAATTGGGTCAGTTTTCGGAAACAGAGCGTCTGTTAAAGGAGTATCGGGCGCACGATATCACTATCCTTGATTTTCCCGTACTGGTAATGGCGCAAACCCTCTCTGCTCAACTGGCGGCGCGTTCAGGCGATATGGAAAGAGCAAACAGCCAGTACGCTTCCGTTTCAAACCTGGTTTTTGAAAGGGCCAGCAATACCTCCGAACTTGAAACCGGGTATTGGAATGTGGAGCCGGAGTATTTGCACCTTTTTGAATCTTATGCTGATTTTCTTGTTGAAAAGGGCAACTATAAACAGGCATTGACTCTGCTTGACCGTATCAAGACTATTAACGACGCCACACTGACCGACAACCCTCTCATTCAGGCGTCTCAGTTAACCGACGCTCAACTCGCTGCGGAACAAAACCTGGCCAGGGAGATGGACAGGCTCCGTAAAAGAATTTTTATCACCAGTGGCCGTGAGCGGCTTGCCCTGCAAAACCGGCTTGAACAGCTCTCCGCAGAGAGGCGCTCACTCTTTAAATACAGGGGTACAGGCTCTAGGCAAAGTGAATCCAGAATCTGGGCACTTCAACGGCAGCTGCAGCGAAATGAAGCCGTATTGCACGTAACAGATATAAACTCTAACTACTATCTCTCAATTCTCTACAGAAACAGCCTCTCAATAGAGAAGCTGGAACTTGAGGAGTCGGATATCTTGATGTTTGAATCTGCTATCTCCTCGTTGATCACCGGCAGAACTGATTTGGAACTGCTCTATGAGATCGGAAGGTTTATCGACATCAACTCCATACCAGATTATATAGAGTCGATCATTTTTATCCCCGACGGGTTTTTTCATCAGCTGCCGCTGGCCATCCTTCCGGTTTTAAAACCCGACTCACCGCTCAGCTATGGTTCTGCGAGATATATGATTGAAGAGCGTGATATACGAACGCTGAACAGCTTAAATGATCTCAGTCAACGAAATCCCCGTTACAAACATGAATATGATTACAGCGGCTTTGGTGTCTCCGATTTTAATAACGAATCAACATCAAGAAGCCTTATTGCGCTTCCAATGGCGCCCAGAGAAGTTCAAAATATTTCCGTGAAGCTGGATCGGTTTTCGTTCAAAAACACAATGATTAATGAAACTGCAACTGTCGAAAATTTCCGCGAATTGGCAGGTAAAAGCAGGATTCTGCACATGGCCACGCACAGTGAGGTGTCAGAAAGCGACCCCCTCTTCTCGAGGCTCCATTTTTTTGCAAGTGCGGGAACAGATGACAGTAACCCTGTAAGCGGCCAGCTGTTTGCCTATGAATTTTTTGATCTGAACATGCAAAACGAATTGGTTATGCTGAACTCTTGCGAATCGGGCGGGGACCGTTACCTGCAGGGAAGCGGTATAATGGGCATCAGCCGCGCGCTGCGATATGCCGGCGTACAGAGCCTGGTATTAAATGCATGGTCGGTAAATGATCAGTTTGCAGCAGATTTTGCCGAACTCTTTTATGAAAATCTCAATACGGGTAAAACCAAGTCAAGAGCTCTTCAACTGGCTAAAATCGAGTTTATTAAAACGAAAAACTCGAACCCTCACTACTGGGGACCCTATATTCTGAATGGTGAAAACCGGCCTATCATCAGGTCATCTGATATCAATCTTGCATCCTACACGTTGGCCTTTGCTTTTATTATGGGGCTTGTACTGGTAAACAGGGTTAATAGAAAAGGTAAAGCCGCCTGATCGTTCAATCCTGACTTCCGCACTGGGACACCTATTCTTAGTTTCTCATGTGATAAGAATCTTCATCGGAATCATAAAAATCTATTGCTGCAGAAACATTTCACTCAGATTTTTAAATCATAGGACAGATTGATGAATCTAAGTGACTATGTACTTTTGTCTTGATCCGCCGGTAGTCGGACAGGTACAAAAGTACCATGCCAAAGGCATCCCAATGGGGAAAAATCAAG
>REDT01000029.1 GCA_007693295.1 Balneolaceae bacterium | reverse complement strand
CTTCGCAGACAGGTTCAGCGGTTAAATGAACGTCGCGAAAACAAAATAGAAGATATCAGCTTTACCGTAAGCAGGCTTACAATACTGCAAAATGTATACTATGAACTGGAAGAAGAAGAGTTCGCAGAGCTGCTTGCCATAGAGATAAATTTAATTACTGAAGGAAGGCTGGAACTTCCGGAGTCAATTGAAGAGAGTCGGCAACAGATGCGAAGATTTGGATTGGAAATATAATGCGCATTTATAAATATCCATTCAGATTGTATATTGTATCAAACAGCCCTGAAATAGAGTAACATTATGATCCACGAATTTACCAAAGAAAATATCGCTGCCATCGGTAATGTTTTGGATACAGAACCCAAGCCACTCGGTGATGATGTATTTCGCTATGAAGTAATCAACAAAGAACGGGGCCATAGACTGGCCCTTGAAATTCATCTTGGCCTTGAAGTTGATGGTGAACGGATGAATATGGTATCGGTCTATTCCGGCTCAACCTTTCTGCAGCTCCACAACTGTACAGCTTTCATAGCAAGCAGCATGCTGAAACAGGTAACCTTTTTTGGGAAACAGCAAGGTATAACAACAGGGCTTATCATCGAAACGGGAGCCGGATGCAGCATCTATGCAAATGTGCATGACTCTGTTCTGAAAGGTGATTTCACCAAGCTGCCTCAGGATATGATGATGTGTGGGGTTGCCCTCTCCCTTACTGAATCGGCAGATCTTGATGATTTCACATTCGACGATGAAAACATTTCCTGACATTCCCGGTGACATCAATCTTCCGGCGCTTACTGTAACAAACGCTTCCGGTTTAAATCTGCCTGTTGATGAAGATCAGCTTATCAAGCTGATGAGTTTTGTAGAAGAGAGGGAGAATGTGGTTTTTAAAGAGATCGAAGCGGTATACGTAGACGAAGCCGAAATTATTGAAATCAATAAAAAATATCTCGATCATGATTATGTGACGGATATTATTACATTCCGGTACGACGAACAGGACAACCAAGCCATTGAAGGAACCCTTTACTGCTGTACTCCCCGAATAATTGAGCAGAGCAAAGAGTTTGGAACCGATGTTGAAAGTGAATTTTTGAGAGTATTTATTCACGGTCTCATACATCTCTCGGGGTACGATGACAAAACTGAAGAGGAGAAGAGTATTATGACCGAACTGGAAAATTATTACCTGGAACAGCTCACGAAAGAGTTGTGAACAGCAGCATCTATACCCTTCTTATTGTTGAATCTCCGGTTATTGCGCGAATTATTCAACAAAAAGCACCTCCATCCATCTATGTAGTTGCAACGGAAGGGTTTTGCTGGAGGCCAGAGTTTGATTCAAAAACCGGCACGCTTAAAGCCATTGCCGATCCTGCAAAGAGAGAGATCCGAAAAGAACTTCGCGAACAAGCCAAATGGGCCGGTGATATCATCGTTGCCACAGACCGCGACCCTTCAGGTGATTTCATTGCCTGGTCTGTTTCCAGGTTTTTAAAAACGTCGTTCCTTAAACGAGCCCAAATTCATCAGCTCACCAAATCGGGTATCGTTCAAAGCGTAAGTGAACCTCTTACGTTTGATCACTCGACGCTGGAAACAGAGCTTCGAAATCAGTATCTAATTCGTAACCTATGGGACAAAACGGCATCACTCCCGGCCATGCTTCATGCAGGATTAGCCTCATTTTTCAGCTCTTCGGTTCACTTTACCCGCTTTATTGATGAAAACAACCTGGAGTACCGAAGCTCCAGGCCGGTTCTTTTACCCGGAGATGAATGGCTGCCTGTACGCCCCGATACCGGCCTTTTAGAGTACAGGCAGGACAAACCCCTATCCACCTATGATGTGCTTGACGCATTGGTACGTGAGTCGATTGCCGATCACTTTACTGAGGCTCAATTACTGTTGCAGCAGCTGTTTCAGACAACCCTTCATCACTCACAAGAAGCGCTGATCAGCTATCCAAGAACAGATGTAAACGCTTTTTACAGTGAAACCTGGGATACACTTCGAACTCAGTACCTTTCATTTGGAAGCCAAAATCAGTTAAAACCGATTTTTCTGCAGGAAGTTGCAGATTCAGATGCGCCTCATGAAAGCATTCATCCCCTTAACCTGAATCTTACCCCGGATTCTGTTACCGGTGAACTGCCAAAAAAGATCGGAAGTCTATACTCACTCATCTACAATCGTACAGCCGGGGCAATCACTCTTCCCAATCAGTTAGAGCGCCCGCTTGTAAATGATCTCAATCCCGATCTCTTCTTCTACACTACTGATGCCGATCAAAAACCTGAAGCCGAATCGCTCAGGCCGTCATATACGGTTACTGATCTTGGGCAGCACCTGAAGAAGCTGAATCTGCTTTCACCATCCGGTTTTGGTAAACAGATGGATAAATGGATTCAGGGTAATCTGCTTGTGATGGATCAAAGCGGGATAAAACCGGGGAAATCACTCTATCCATTACTGGAAAAGTCGAATCATTTTTTTGAGCTGTTAAGCAGACTGGCAGCACTTCGGCATCATAACAATCTCTCTACTGAAACTGTACATAGAGAAATTACGTCTTAGGCGTTATGATGGACAATATTGAGAATAAATATCAAAAGCCCGAAACTGAAACCGATTCAACCGGGCTGAATAAGCTTAAAGATATCATTGCCGGAGTTTTCGAAGGCAATGCGGGAGAGGCCTCAAAAAAACGACCTTTTATTCCTCCTGCGCCCCAGCCAAAACTAAAAATACTAACCTATTTGAAACCTGTGCCATGGCTGCTGCTCGCACTTTTTCTCTACTCCTTCTATTGGGATTTTGAGAATTTATCAATTCAGTTGTTCAACTGGGACCTTCCCCTGCAGGGAGTTCTGAGAATTGTGAGTGTTAGCGGCATGATCGGCTTCATGACCAATTGGATTGCCATCACAATGCTCTTCAGGCCCCTTAAGAGGCGCCCCCTGCTGGGGCAAGGCTTGATTCCTGCTCAGAAAGACCGGATCGCTTACAGGCTCTCTTTGGCCGTTTCTGAAGACCTGATAAATCCGGGGATCATCCGCAAAAAGATTGAACAGTCGGATGTTGTTGAGAAATACCGCCGTAAAGCCTCTTTGGATATCCGAAAAGTTTTCCAAAAGAAGGAGTTTCGCGATGAGATCAAAAACCTTGTGGTAGAATATGTGAGTTCACTTTTAGAGAATGAATCGGTTAAAAAGCAGCTCAGCGTTGAAATTGCCGAGGAGATTGAACAGAAGCTGATAGACAAACCCCTGGAACGTACTGCTGTTAAAACCTATATGCTGTTTCGCGGTATGCATCTTTCTGAAATGATTGCCTCAACCCTGGAAGAGATCCCGTTCACCGTACAGAAAAAGATCGATTTCATGGATGAGTTGCTGGATGAAATACCCATCAAACTGGAAGAGAACAGCGAGCAGCTTGATGAAGCCATTACCTCTCTGATTTTCAATCTTGTGAACCGGTTTGATGTGCAGCAGATGGTTGAAGAGAACCTCAATCAGTACGATGAAGTTAAGTTGGAGCGTATGATTCAAAACGCCACCAATGAACAGCTTAAAACCATTCAATACCTTGGCGCAGTTCTGGGAACCATCGGTGG
>REDT01000223.1 GCA_007693295.1 Balneolaceae bacterium | reverse complement strand
TTATTAAAGTGCGTGAGATAGCCTGCAAATCCTTTCCATAACAGGAACAGCACTCTTCCGCTGCGGTGTTCTTTGCTGATACATGCCCTTCCTACCTCAACGGCATTAACCAGCACCTCTTTGGGAAACTGATCGATTTGAAATCGTTGTTCACTGGCAAATCCGTTGTTTCGAACTGCCTGCTCATAGGTTTGAAGCCTGTATGTACCTACTATTTCATCTGTTTCATTGTGGATTACAATCAGGTGATGAGACTGATCGTCATATTCATCCTTATCCAAGTTCTCATTGAAATTAAAATCCCTGTGTAACTCTTCATTAAAAACCTGGTAGCGCAACCTGAGAGCGGCTTCTACCTCTGTTTCAGCATCAGCAATCTTAATTGTATAGCGTTTACTTGTAATGTCAGACAATACACGTTTTTTTATCAGCAAAATGTCTCTTCAATTTTATACAATTTACATTCTAACAATTTTAATGATTTTGATCGAATCAATGAAGTGTCAATTACAAAAACTTTCTTACATCTGTATGTTAAAAGATGGAATTAATTAATCTTTAAAGGTTTTATATTTGATGGAATTTTGAAGTCACTCAAAACTCTTTGCGATCAAACAGCCCGGGACAAAAGCTTAGTAAAGACGTCAATCTCTACATCATTTTTGGTGTAACTCTAACAGCTGTAATGGGTGTTTCAAGTATAGCACCTGCTTTTCCCTCAATTGCCCGTTCCCTCGATGTTTCCAGTGGTCAAATTGGATTGCTGATTACGTTCTTTACCCTGCCGGGAATTATTTTCACGCCAATATTTGGAATTCTGGCAGACCGGTTCAACCGGAAAGTGATTTTGGTACCCTCTCTCTTTCTCTTTGGAATAGCCGGTACCGCCTGTGCGTTTGCCACATCATTTGAACAGCTTCTCTTATTTCGGGTATTTCAGGGCATCGGAAGCGCAGCGCTTGGCGTGCTCAACTTAACACTGATTGGTGATCTCTACACCGGTAATCAGCGAGCTACGGTGATGGGGTATAACGGGAGTGTGTTGAGTATTGGAACTGCCATGTACCCGGCCATTGGAGGGGCATTGGCTATTGTAGGATGGCACTACCCATTTTTTCTAAGCCTGATTGCCATTCCTGTTGGTCTTTTCGCCCTGTTTGGCCTGAAGCTAAAATCCGGAAAAAATGGGCTGGGACTGAACCTCTACCTGAAAGAGATTCGGTCAGCTTTGTACTCCAAAATGGTGTTGGGTCTGTTTCTGGGAATGTTTTTTACGTTCATCATACTCTATGGAGGTTATATCACCTTTTTCACAATTCTGCTGGATGAGAAATTTGAAAAGAGCTCACTGGCAATCGGTATTATACTCTCGGGTTCATCAATTCTAACTGCAATCACTTCAGCCCAGCTGGGGCGACTCACTCAGCGTTTCAGTGAAAAGTCTCTCATTACCACAGCTGCAATATTGTATACAGTCACGTTTCTACTTATTCCTGCAATTGATAACATCTGGTACTTTATTTTGCCCATCTCTATTTTTGGAATTGCACAAGGCATCAATATACCCAGTATTTTAAATCTGTTAACAGGATATGCACCCCAAGAGCTACGGGCTGCATTTCTATCTGTAAACTGGATGGTGATGAGAGTTGGCCAGGCTTTGGGCCCCTATTTGCTTGGACTTGTTTACCTGCACATCAGCCTGGATAGCACCTTCTACATAACAGCCGGTGTGGCCGCCCTGTTTGTGCTAAACTGTCTTACCCTTATTCGTACCGGAAAGATAAAAGCCGAGCTGAATGAATTTTAGCATTGATTTATGATTTTTCGGGGCTGGAAAAGAACTAAAAATCGAAGCGTATACCCAACGAGTTAAAATTAACGGTCTCTATAGCCACCCAAGGTGTTGCCTCCCAGGATACTTTGAAATAGTACTGCCGGTTTGTAGCCAAAGAGTTTTGAATCACAAATCTTCTGATCTGGATATCATATTGAAATTTTAAAAGCGGTGTAATATCAGAATCCTTGATCTCTACGCCGGTACCTAACCAAAAGCGTGCTAAGTAGGATCGAAACAGATCCACCTTGCCCCAAACGTCAACCCGATCTATGGCAGAAAAATCATCCATATAGAAATTCGCACCGTAACGAACCCTGTAGATCGGTGAAAATGAGATTTCTGTTACGGGTCTGTTTCGTCTGAAATCGTATCGGCCTGAGATGGAATGCCGCTCTCTTGGTGGGTGCTGATCAAAATCGATATCCTTAATTTCGTTAAACAGATCCGGCAACCAGAAATACCGTCTGCCATAGAGATGATTAACATTCGGACCTTTGACAAACAAGGGAGTGGTCATATCTCGAGATGTGAAACCGCCATGATTGCCTAATCTGCTATACCCGGTTTGAAGGTATTTGGTCTGATCCAGCATGGTGACAATGTCTCCGGAATTTTCATTCATCAAAAATGTGTACAGGTTAACCGGCGCCAATGGATAGGCCAGATCATGAGTAAAACTGAGCCACTCTTGCACGTCGAAATACTCTCCGTTATACCCCTTACTGTAATACCCAAGCACATCCTCACCTTCAAACTCATAATTTATGAGATCATTTTTGCCATTAAAATAGATGATTCCCTTTTGATGAAATCCTTTAACATTCCCGTCCTCTTTTTGGAAAAATGTGTAGTCGATCTCGGAATTATCTACAAGCTTTCTCGCATAGTGTTCAGATAATTCACTATCCCCCAGATATACAGACGGATAGGAAAAGACAAGAAGGTCGTCGCCAATCAATTCTTCCATTTTTAAATCCATCTCAACGCCTTCACCGAATGTCATACCATGATCGGAGTAGATCACAATATTTACGTCGTCATCAAGCCGTTTAGTTAGCCTTCCAAACTGACGATCAAATTCAGCGATCTGCTGCACATAAGCCTCTTCACCATAGAAATGCCCATACGTATCTACTTTATACCAGTAAAACTGAAGTACGTTGTAGTCTTTTAAATAATCAGCTGTATTAATAAGCGCCGGGGCGGCTAAAAAATCAAAAGCGGGTAAACCGTAAATTAAATTCGTTGTAGCGAGTCGTGATTTCGAGAAAGCCATTTGCAAAAAACTTACTATCAATCCTGATATATCACCATTCTCTGCATTCGCCTGTTCCCATCCGGGCAGTACAGCTTCATCAAGCGATATTCCATCCCTGATACTTGTGATAACGGTAGGCGTTTTGCTTGGGAAATAGGTGATTGTGTAATCAATTCGGCCTTCTTCACCAAAAAAGGACTCTAAATTGGGCAGCATCCCCTTGTTCAGTTCCTGGAGCAGGTAGTGGCTTGATACACCATCGAGATGGATAAGGATCAGTTTTTTATCATCAGAAAATGCTGTTGTTTTGCCGGGAAGAGCAACAAGCAGAATAATGATAATAAAGAATGACCCTAATAGACGTGTCAAAGCAGGTGCCGGTTTTAATTTTGCACAAGATACACTTTTGATTCTTCAGATCGATAACAGATCTTTCCCGATTTGAAAACAAAAAGAACTTTTCTGTGATGAAAAGTTCTTTTTAAAGTGTAATAAATCTCTTTACCAACGTAATAAATTCACCTTTGTGATATCAACAGAGAGGTTATTTCTGTAGATAGCAATAATAATGGCAAGCCCGACCACCGCTTCTGCTGCGGCAACCGAGAGTGAGAAAAAGACCAGGATCTGCCCTGTTACATCTCCGTGGTATGCACTAAACGAAATGAGTGCCAGGTTAACAGAGTTGAGCATCATCTCAATGCACATAAAGATAACAATCGCATTTCTTCTAATTAATACCCCAAGCACACCAATGGTAAATAGAAGCGCACTTAATGCAAGATACCAGTCAATCCCAATCATTCAGTGTCACCCGTATTTTTAACTTTATATTGCGCGATCATAAGAGCACCGACAACTGCGGCTGTTAATAGTATTGCAGTCATTTCAAAGACAAATAGATAATCCGTGTAGAGAACATCACCCAGTGCTTCAACGGTACCAACATGAATCATCTCAGTTGAGATTTCGGGAAGCATATCTGCAACACCTCCGAGACTGTAGAGAATCTGGGCAAAAATAACAGCGCTCAAAAGAAACGCAGCCAGGTATTTTATTCTGAACTTATCGAAAAGACTCTCCTCCTGATCGATATTCAAGAGCATAATTACAAAAAGGAAAAGCACCATTATGGCCCCGGCATAAACCAGTATCTGTATTAATGCAAGAAATTGTGCCTGAAGAAGAAGATAAACCCCTGAGAGAGTTACTAAATTGATTACAAGAAAAAGCGCGCTGTTAATCGTGCTCTTGCTTAAAACCATTCCGAGAGCCGAGGCTATCGCCAATACTGCAAGGGTGACAAATATGTATGTTTCCATTCTGTTAAATTATTTAAACGGCAGTAAAGGTAGCCAAATTTAAAAATGGCATCAAGGAAATTGATTCACTTTTACGTATTAATAAAATAGAATCA
Organism: Balneolaceae bacterium; assembly: GCA_007693295.1. Lineage (GTDB taxonomy): Bacteria > Bacteroidota > Rhodothermia > Balneolales > Balneolaceae > Rhodohalobacter. Next base: position 12,806 of record REDT01000223.1, on the reverse strand, counting down.
ATCCCAGTATACCTACGCTCCAGCAATAGTAGGAGAAATAGTGAAACTTTTCCCTTTTCAGAAGAATGATAAGGTATTTCAGTGAGAAGTATCCCGCAATAAATGAAGTAAAGAATCCGGCAATCAGGCTAAAAACTTCTGCCGTTTCAATCCCCGTCTCTCTCAGTTCAATGACTTCCAAAAGCATGGCCCCTGCCAATACAGGCAACACCATCAGAAAAGAGAAGTTAGCTACATTTGAACGGTCCACCCCTGATAAAAGCCCCACAGAGATGGTAGATCCGGATCGGCTTATACCCGGAAGTATGGCAAAGGCCTGCGCTAAACCCATTAAAAGCCCTCTTTTTACATCTACATCCTTTTCGGGATGGCCCACAAACCTTGTTGAAAAAAGAAGTGTTCCCGTTACAAGTAACATGCACGAAACAAAAAACGGGTTCAAAAACAGTTCTTCAATTGCGCCTTTTAATGTAAAGCCCACAATCATTGCAGGTACCATGCTCAAAAGAATTATCAGGCTCAGGCGGGTATTGGCATCGTAAAGAAATCGTTTCGACTTGAGGGCAGTGGGTGTCATACTTTTTAACAGATCGGCGATAATCTCTCTAATCTTTTGCTGAAAGTATACTACAATACTACAAAATGATCCAAAGTGAACCACAATCTCAAACGTAATACCCGGCATGATCTCACTTCCAATTAAGGCTCGTGCCAGGGCCAGGTGCCCTGAACTGCTTACTGGAAGAAACTCTGTAACCCCCTGCAGTATCCCCAGTAGAATTGCCTGTAATAAATCCATTCCCTTTTAGTTAGTAGTTGAGCCGTTCTATGAACCATCTAACGGTTTAAATACAAATATTATCGCTGTTGCCCTTTGCAGCTAATTGTAATTATTCGTTCTTTACATGCCATTTCAAAAAACCGGTAGAAGATATCAAAATGAACCTGAACATTATATTAGATTATCCCAAATGAATAAAGACGTTGACATGCAGGCACTGGGAGAGAAGATTGAAGCTCACAGTGCATTTATAGATGATATCTATTTAGAGTTAAACAAAGTAATCGTTGGACAGCGGTATATGATAGACCGCCTTCTGATCGGGTTGCTTGCCGATGGCCACGTGTTGCTGGAAGGTGTGCCCGGGCTCGCAAAAACCCTGACCGTCTCTTCGCTGGCTAAGGTTATCAATACAAAATTTCAGCGAATCCAGTTTACTCCTGATTTACTGCCGGCTGATTTGGTGGGAACGTTGATATACAACCAGAAAGAGTCGGAATTCAAAGTTAAAAAAGGCCCCATTTTCGCCAACATCGTATTGGCCGATGAGATTAACCGTTCTCCGGCAAAGGTTCAGAGCGCCTTGCTTGAGGCCATGCAGGAGAAACAGGTTACCATCAGTGAGACTACATTTCCTCTTGAAGCTCCATTCCTTGTTCTTGCCACACAGAATCCTGTTGAGCAGGAAGGAACTTATAATTTACCGGAGGCTCAGGTTGACCGCTTCATGCTGAAGCTGAAAATCGGTTACCCTACTGAATCCGAAGAGTTGGAAATTATGCGGAGAATGGCAAAAACCGGTAATAAACCTGAGCTTAAAGCAGTTGTTAATGCTGACAAAGTTCTGGAAGCGAGAGAGGTGATTAATGAGATCTATACCGATGAAAAGGTTGAGAAATACATTGTCAATCTGATCTTTGCATCCCGTTATCCTGATAAGTTCAACCTGAGTGACCTTACTGAGTTAATCAGCTACGGCGCATCACCCCGGGCGTCTATTAACTTAAACCTGGCAGCAAGGGCACACGCTTTTATGGAACACCGGGCCTATGTTACTCCCGAGGATGTGCGGATTGTTGCCATGGATGTGCTAAGGCATCGTATCATACCCACCTTTGAAGCAGAAGCTGAGAATATTACTCCGGAAGATATTGTTTCCAGGATCCTTTCTACAGTACAAGTACCTTAGTATTTTTTTAGAATAAACTCATTTTAAAGGCGATATATATCATATGTCGCCTTTTTTTTGCCTATTTCCCAATGGATAATATCTCAATTGTAATTTCAACTATCATTATTAAAGCGTTTAAAATCTCTCGATGATTAAATCAAGCCTATTGACTTTGAAAGTTTTTAAAGCTTTATTTTTATTTATTGAATCATATTCACTTTATCACATAACCAACTTAATATGAAAGTATGAAAGTAAGATTGGTTCCACGCACAAAAATTCGTGTTTCACGAAAAACTAAATCTAAGTACGATAAGCTTAAATTGGCTCTCGATGAGTTGGTGCCGGGGGGCAGCGCAATCCAAATCAGGTATAAAGACAATAAAGAGTTAAACTCAATTAGAAATATTGCCTACTCCTACAATAAAGAGATGAACAAAAAGGTAAGGAGCAGCACAGAAAGTGCCGATAACATCATTTTCTTTTTTCAGGACAAATGAGCACGGTTAAATGAGCTTATTAAGATATTGACTGTCTATTAAAAACTGATCCAATGCATTCAACTCAGAAACATCAGGCCAAAAAAAAGGCTCCGAACCGGAGCCTTTTTTAATTTTCAGTAAGATACAGAGGGTTTACTCCTCCTCTTTTTTCTTATCATTTTTCTCTTTTTCGGCCAGCTTGTCGGCAAGTCCCGAAACTTCACCAAGAGTAGGAGTTCCTGTTTCGACAGAATCCTTTTTCACCTCAGTTTTTGCTTTGGGCTTCGATTTTGACTTCTTCAAATCGCCTTCAATCTGAGAAAGCTCAATGGTTTTGCTTGGCTCGTCAAACTCAGCAACAAAGCCGGAAACCTTATCACCTTCCTTAAAGGAGTCCGTCAAGCTTTCAACTTTTTCAGTTAGCTTGTCGGCCGGCAGAAAGGCATCAGCACCCAAAGGCAGTTCGAGGAACATTCCCTTATCGGTCACTTTGGTTACGGTTCCTTCTACTTTAGCTCCGAGTCCATACTCTTCAGCATATTTTTCCCAAGGATTATCCTGAACCTGTTTGTGGCCCAGTGTAATTCGTCGGTTGTCAAAGTCGATTGCAAGAATAACAACATCGAGCTCCTGTCCTTTATCAACAACCTCATTTGGGTGATCAACATTTTCAGTCCAGCTCAGGTCTGATACGTGTACAAGACCGTCGATACCGGGCTCGAGTTCAATAAACACACCGAAATTGGTAAGGTTACGAACCACGCCTTTGTGGCTTGAGCCAACAGGGTAACGCTCTGCGAGGTCTTCCCATGGATCTTTTTCAAGCTGTTTCACGCCGAGGGAAATTTTCTTCTCCTCTTCGTTGATGTTGAGCACAACGCACTCAATAATGTCATCTTTCTGAACAAGCTGCGACGGATGTTTGATATGCTGTGTCCAGCTCATTTCAGAGATGTGAATCAGGCCTTCAACACCTTTTTCAAGCTCAATGAAAGCGCCGTAATCTGCGATAGATACCACCCGTCCCTGAACTCTCAGGTTCTCCGGATATTTCACGTTGATTTCTTCCCATGGATGCGGCTGAAGCTGCTTAAGTCCAAGAGAGACACGTTTAGAATTCTCATCAAAATCGATAACAGCCACGTTCATGCGCTGATCGAGCTTAACAATCTCTTCCGGATGATCCACACGGCCCCATGAGAGGTCGGTAATGTGGAGAAGTCCGTCAACACCACCAAGGTCAATAAACACACCGAAATCGGTAATGTTTTTCACGATTCCTTCAAGAACCTGTCCGGCCTCGATGGTTTCGAGAATTTCCTGGCGTTGATCTTCAAGATCACTTTCAATAAGTGCCCTGTGGGATACAACAACATTTTCTGCCTGCATGTTAAGTTTCACAATCTGAAACTCCATGGTTTTTCCTACATAGGCGTCAAAATCACGAACCGGACGCACATCAATTTGCGAACCGGGCAGGAATGCATCGATTCCAAACACATCCACGACCATACCGCCTTTAATTCTGCGCTGAATATAGCCTTCAATAACTTCGCCGGTTTCGTGTGCTTTCTCAATATTTTCCCAGGCTTGCAGAATATCTGCTTTCTTTCTGGAGAGAATAAGCTGGCCTTCGCGGTCTTCTACCCTGTCGAGAAATACCTCTACTTCGTCGCCGGGCTGCAGATTAGCAAGCACTTTGTTGGAAAATTCATTGGCCGGAACAATACCCTCCGACTTAAATCCGATGTCAACAATGACATATTTTTCATCAACCGATACTACAATACCGGTTACAATTTCTTTCTCTTCAATCTTGCTGAGTGTATTTTCATACATTCCGGCAAGTTCATGAAACTCCTCATCAGAATAATCTTCAGAAGCGGCTTCGAGTTCAGATAAGGTGTACGTTTTTCCTTCTATCTCGCCGGTAAATTTTGGCAGTTCTTTTACTTCGCCATTACTCTCTTGTGTTTCTTCTTCAGCGGCAGTTTCTTCAGCTTTTACTTCCACTTCTTCTTCGGCAGCTTTTTTTTCAGCAACCTCGGCAGCAGTTTCAGCATCTTCGCTTACGGTTTCGTTTTTTAGTTCTTCAGTCATTTAGGTTACGTGTTAAAACAGAGCCTCGCTTCGACTTTCGAAACGGGATTTTTTAGTTATGATTTCAGTTTAAGTTTCTCTTCGATCACAGCAATCATTTCATTGAGCTGTTCTTCAAAAGTTTTACCGGTTGTATCAATAGTGATAGCATCGTCTGCTTTTTTCAGCGGATCTTTTTTCCTGTTCTGATCTATATGATCTCTGGCCTTAATATTATCTTTAACTTCTTCCAGTGTAACAGAAGAGTTTGACTGCTTCATCTCTTTGAACCTGCGCTTTGCACGTTCATCAATTGAAGCATCCATGTAGAATTTAAGGTCAGCATCAGGAAATACCGCTGTTCCAAGATCTCTTCCATCGGCGACATATGTGTCGTTTTTAACAAGGTTTCTCATAAAATTATTTACAAAATCCCTCGCCTGAGAGTGGGAAGCGATTTCGCTCACATGGTTTGCAACAAGTTGCGTGCGGATATTTTCTGTAATATCCTCACCATTTAAGTGAACGAAAAAGTTCTGATCTCGATACTCTGCTTGCAGAACTGTTTCCGGCAAATTTTCAAAGAATTCGGCTTTATCCGGCTTTCCTGCTGCTAACCAGAGATATGTTAGTGCTCTGTATAACGCCCCCGAATCGAGAAATTGAATATTTAAACGATTCGCAATTGCTTTAGCAGTAGAACTTTTACCGGATCCGGCCGGCCCATCGATGACTATGATCATTTCAGAGAACAGTTAAAATAAATTTTTTCAGGCTAAGATTCAATCCGTTCTTGTAAGTTGAATTGATATCCCGTAATTTTGGAGTCTGTTAAAGATAACGAGTATTCAACCGTAATAACCAATTTCTTATGCCACAGCATAAATCAGCAATCAAACGATTGCGCCAAAGTGAAAAACGAAAAAAACGAAATAACATCAAACGTTCCAAAATGAGAACCTTGGTGAAAAAAGTAACTTCTGCCACAGATAAAGAGACTGCAGAAAAGCATTTGAATGAAACTGTCAGTTTTATTGACAAACTTTCGTCCAAAGGCATTTTACATCAAAATACTGCCGCGAGAAAAAAATCCAGATTGACCAGATACGTCAATAACCTGTAAACGTTAGGCTCAGTGGCGAATACACCGCAAAAAGCTCTTCTTGTAATTATTGACGGCTTCGGCATTGCCGAGAATCCGGAAGTCAGTGCGGTAGACAAAGCCAACAAGCCTTACTTTGATTCTCTTCTCAAAAAGTACCCACACGCCCAACTCTCGGCCGGTGGTGAAGATGTTGGCCTGCCTGAGGGGCAATTTGGCAACTCAGAAGTAGGCCATCTCAACATCGGCGCGGGCAGAATTGTGTGGCAAGAGCTATCACGAATTAATAAATCCATTCGTGAGGGCGAGTTTTTCGAAAATGAAACTCTTGTTACTGCATTTAAAAAAGCCGCTCAAACAAACAGGATCCATTTTATGGGGCTTTTTTCAGACGGTGGCGTTCACAGCTATAACAAGCATCTCTACGCACTTCTTGAGATGGCTAAACAACATGGCATTGAGAACGCATTCGTACATGCATTTACCGACGGCAGAGATACATCACCGCACGGCGGTGCGCAATATCTGAAAGAGTTTGAAGCCAAAGCTGACCAAATCGGTACCGGCACCATGGCTTCTGTTATAGGTCGTTACTATGTAATGGACCGTGATAAGCGCTGGGAACGCACCGAGAAAGCCTACAACCTCCTGGTGCACGGCGAAGGGGTAAAAGTTAAAGATGCCGCTGAGGCGTTTGCCTTGAGCTACAAAGAAAAAGTTACCGATGAATTTATTCTTCCCCATATTGTTGAAACGGAAACCAACAGCCGTATCCAAAAAGGTGATGTTGTAATTTTTTATAATCTCAGGGGCGACCGTGCCCGGCAAATAACAAAAGCGTTTTTTCAGGATCCTGAAATTCCTTTTGAAACGGAACCCCTCAATCTGCACTATGTCACATTCACGGCGTACGATGAAACGTTTGAAAGTTTTGTTCGTGTAGCTTTTCCGCCGGCACGGCTGAAAAATACTCTCGGTGAATTTATCAGTTCAAAAGGCCTGCGTCAGCTTCGGCTTGCTGAAACGGAAAAGTACCCTCATGTAACCTACTTCTTCAATGGTGGTGAGGAGACGCCCTATGAGGGCGAAGACCGGATTATGGTGCCCAGTCCAAAAGTTGCAACCTACGACCTTCAGCCTGAAATGAGCGCACCCGAGGTATCCGCAAAGGTGTGCAAGGCCCTTGAGTCCGGGCAGTATCATCTTGCGATTATGAATTTTGCCAATCCCGACATGGTAGGCCACACCGGGGTAATGGAGGCCGCAATTAAAGCTATCGAAACCGTCGACCGTGAGCTTGAGCCTATCATTGAAACCGCAAAAAAGCATGGATACGAAGTTTTGGTTATTTCTGACCATGGGAATTCCGACTGTATGATACAGCCCGACGGAAGCCCGCATACAGCACATACAACAGCTCCTGTTCCCATTGTGCTTGTAAGCGAAAGAGAGAACATTGCATTGAAAAATGGCAAACTTGCAGATGTAGCACCTACACTTCTGAAAGTAATGGGATTCACCCCTCCCGAAGAAATGACCGGCAAATCTCTATTCTAACTGTAGAGTTCTTACTTTTCACTTTATATTACTCCAATAAGTTTGCATTTCGACATACTCCATACTACTTTCGTGGAGAGGGTGAACTAAACATTTAATTCGCTCGTTAATACTTGCAGTAATCAATTAATAAGACAAATCTTTCAGGTCCCGTTATGGAGGGAAATTTTTCAAGCAAAGTTCGAGACGTTATCCAGTTTAGCCGTGAGGAGGCCTTACGCCTTGGTCATGACTATATTGGCACAGAACATTTAATTTTAGGCATTGTTCGTTTAGGAGACGGAGTAGCAATACGAATTCTCAGAAATCTGGATTGCGACCTTTTTAAACTTAAAAAAACGATTGAGGATACTGTTCGGGGAACAGGCGGAACGGTTACCGTTGGGAATATTCCGCTTACCAAACAAGCCGAAAAAGTTCTGCGCATAACTTACCTCGAAGCTAAACTCTACAAGAGCGACACCATCGGTACAGAACATCTTTTGCTTTCACTGCTCAGAGATGAAGAGAATATTGCTGCTCAGATTCTACAGCAGTTTAATGTCTCATATGATGCTGTTCGGGAAGAGTTGGATATGATTATTTCGGGCAATACACGCGACACCGATCAGGCTGATGCCCGTTCTACCTCAGCAAGTATTTCGCAACCACCCAGGGGGTCACAATCATCAGGAAGTTCACGAGAAAAGAAAATGGAAAAATCAAAAACACCCGTACTTGATAATTTTGGCAGAGACCTTACACAACTCGCTGAAGATGGGAAGTTGGATCCGATTATCGGCAGAGAAAAAGAAATTGAACGTGTAGCACAGGTATTGAGCCGAAGAAAGAAAAACAACCCGGTATTAATCGGAGAACCCGGTGTAGGTAAAACGGCCATTGCCGAAGGCCTTGCATCGCGTATTATAGAAAGAAAAGTCTCCAGAGTTCTCTTCGACAAACGAGTAATTGCCCTCGATCTGGCAGCACTTGTTGCCGGCACCAAATATCGCGGTCAGTTTGAAGAGAGAATGAAGGCGGTAATGAGCGAACTGGAGAAAACAGATAATGTAATACTGTTTATCGATGAACTTCACACCATTGTAGGTGCAGGTGGAGCCAGTGGATCACTGGATGCCTCAAATATGCTCAAGCCGGCACTCGCCCGCGGTGAAGTACAGGCCATTGGTGCCACTACCCTTAATGAATATCGACAGTTTATCGAGAAAGACGGCGCCCTGGAACGTCGATTCCAGAAAATAATGGTAGAACCGACATCGGTTGATGAAACCAGGGAGATTTTAGACCAGATTAAAGGGAAATATGAGAAGCATCACAGTGTACGCTATACCAAAGATGCTATTGAAGCCTGTGTAAAGTTAACCGACCGATACGTAACCGATCACTTTTTACCGGATAAGGCTATCGATGCTCTTGATGAGGTTGGTGCAAGGGTTCACCTCTCCAATATCACGGTACCCGAGCATATACTTACACTCGAAGATGAGATCGAAAAAACCAGCCATGAAAAAAACTCCATGGTTAAGAAGCAGCGTTTTGAAGAAGCGGCCCGACTTCGCGATACCGAAAAACGCTTGATGGAAGAGCTGGAGCAGGCTCAGAAAGAGTGGGAAAAAGAGTCTGAGCATATCGTGTTTGATGTTGAGGAGGACGATGTTGCGTCCGTTGTGGCAATGATGAGCGGTGTTCCCGTGAATAAGATCAGCCAGAAAGAGGGGCAAAAACTCCTGAAAATGCAGGAGGAGCTCAGTAAAAAAGTTATTGGCCAGGATGAGGCTATTGTAAAGCTGACTAAGGCTATCCAGCGAACCCGTGCAGGCCTCAAAGACCCCTCCAGGCCAATTGGTTCTTTCATTTTTCTCGGCCCTACAGGCGTAGGTAAAACCGAAATGGCGAAAGTTCTTGCAAAATATCTCTTCGATAAAGACGAAGCTCTTATTCGCATCGATATGAGTGAGTACATGGAGAAATTCAGTGTTTCGCGCCTTGTAGGTGCGCCTCCCGGATACGTAGGCTATGAAGAAGGCGGTATTCTTACAGAAAAAGTACGCCGAAAGCCTTACAGTGTGGTACTGCTCGATGAGATTGAAAAAGCACACCCCGATGTATTCAATATCCTGCTGCAGGTACTCGATGACGGGATTCTGACGGACAGCCTGGGCAGAAAGGTGGATTTCAGAAATACCATAATCATCATGACGTCAAATATCGGAGCCCGTGATATTCGAAATATGGGTAAAGGTATTGGCTTTAGCCAAACTGGCGACACGTTTGATTATGCACAGATGAAATCAACTATCCAGGATGCACTCAAAAAAGTGTTTAACCCTGAATTTCTGAACAGGATTGATGATGTTCTTACTTTCCGTCCACTCGAGAAGAAAGATATTTTCAAAATCATCGATATACTCGCTGAAGATCTATTCTCAAGAATTAAGAACCTTGGCTATGAACTGGATATATCAAAAGGAGCCAAAGACTTTATCTCTGAGAAAGGTTTCGACCCCAAGTTCGGTGCAAGACCGCTTAGACGCGCCATACAAAAGTATGTTGAAGACCCTCTTGCCGAAGAGCTGCTGGGAGTTGAGCATCAGCCCAATTCAGTAATTAAGATTAAAATGAATAAGTCGCGCGACGGACTTACTTTCGAATGGACTGAAGCTGAGGCTGAGGCAAAAGAACCCGAAGAGAATTCGCCTTCCGAATCGGAATCGGAACAAGAAGCAAAAGCATAAAAAAAAGCCTCCTGAACATTTCAGGAGGCTTTTTTTTGGGGTTGAGTTTGTTGACCTGAGTTCGATTATAAAATTTCGATTAAGAGGCTCCCCTCCTTGTTAAGTGGAAATGAGGGGGCTTTCAGGGCTTCAATCAACATATTTTTAATCGAACTCAGGTTATTAGAAATTGGTGGATATATTCAATTCCCGGTTCAGCCCTGATACGCGGTAACGGTTCGACTGCTCCCTTTGAATATCAATATTACCGGTATTCAGAACCGAGAGTGAGAATCCAATATCTTCACGCGCAATCTGGCGCTTCGATACATGTATTGCCGAAGCCATGGGTTCTGTTATCAGATCTCCGTTGAGGTTGCCCCCCAAAACCAGGATAATCTCATCTTCCGGAATATATGATGCATAAAATACGGGGTTACGTGAAGTAGAGCTCCCTATCCTCTCGCCTGTCAGCACGTTGAAAGCCTGAACCCGGCCTCTGGAGTAAGCTGTAATAAACTCTCCCCCCTTGCTCACCGTGAGTCCTGCCTGCCCCTGATCCAGCTCTGATTCAAACAGTTTGTTTCCAAAACGATCAAAAAGATATGCCTTGTCACCTCTCCCATCCGATGCAAGGATCGATATAAAGGCTCCATCCGGAGATACTTTCAATTGAGTAATTCTCCTAGAGTCGTCCCGGAAAAAGATGGTGTGATCCCCCTCTCCATAAACTAACCTGGCGCGCGAACCTGAAGTTGCTCCATATGATATTACCGGGTTATACAGAACAATTGTTTTTCCGGCTCTGTCAGTTGCCAGTTCCGATTCCCTCTCGCCGTCCGGGCTTCGAGAGCTGTTCGAAACGGAGTAGATCAGATCTGCATCGGGCCCAAAGAAAGTAAAATTGGCTACATTATCACGTACAACGGCTCTGCCGTCATCAAACTGATAAATAGCCAGGGTCTCATCAGCTCTATCAAAGAAATCCAGCTCTTTTTCTGCCAGTGTTGCACCTGAGTACTCCAAAAGCTGAATATTCAGATTAATATCGGGCTTTAGCACACCCACCTTCTCACCTTGCGGTGACACAGACCATGCTGACGGACGAACGAGCTGAATGTCGCCAAAAGAGATTTGAGAGGCTGAAAACGAAAGAGACCCTAACTTCAGGGGGAATTCAGATTGGCTGAAACCGGCGTGCTCGTTAACAGCAGAGACGGAGATAGATTGAGAATAGGTTGATCCGGCTGTTAACCCGATCATTAATAATAGCAATAGATATTTCATCGAATGGGTTCAGAATGTTGTTATATTAATAAGCTTTAAAGAACGAAAATTTCTCTATGAAATGCATACATGCTTTATTCCGTAATTGTTCCGGTTTACAACAGGCCCAATGAGATTGACGAGTTGCTTCAAAGCCTGACTCGTCAAAATTTTAAGGATTTTGAAGTGCTCATCATTGAAGACGGCTCTGAAGAGAAGTGTGAACACATTGCAGGAAAATATAGTGATCAGCTCGACATACACTACTTTTACAAGAAGAATACCGGCCAGGGATTTTCAAGAAATTTTGGCTTCGATAGGGCTAACGGTCAATACTTTGTAGTATTTGATTCCGATTGCATCATTCCTGAAAATTACTTTGAATCTGTAAATCAATTCCTGGAACTGAATCCTGTAGATTGCTGGGGAGGACCCGACAAGGCTCATCCCTCGTTTACTGCCATGCAAAAAGCAATCAATTACAGCATGACCTCTTTTTTTACAACCGGCGGTATTCGTGGAAATCAAAAACGGATCAGTAATTTTCATCCCCGAAGTTTTAATATGGGAATTTCTCGGAAAGTATACGAGACTACCGGCGGGTACAAGATTACCCGAATGGGTGAAGACATAGAGTTCAGCATCCGGATCATAAAAAATGGGTTTCGAACAGCCCTTATACCTGATGCTTATGTTTATCACAAACGCAGAACTGATTTCAAACAGTTTTACAAGCAGCTCCATTTTTTCGGAAGAGCTCGTATTAATATTCATCGATTCTATCCTGAAGAGTTAAAGGGTATCCATTTTATACCCGTAGCATTTATTGCCGGCATCCCGCTCTCCATTCTGTTTGTACTTTTATCACTGCCGGTGCTCTCCAAAAGCTTCATCCTCTACTTTCTTTATGCCGGACTGCTTTTTTTTGATTGTTTACGAGTAGAAAAAGACATAAAAATTTCGGCTATGGCAACAATTGCAGGTTTCATACAGTTAACTGCATACGGTATGGGCTTGATTGAGGAACTGGGACTTCAATCTAAAACAGAATAGAAAGATTTAGCTGAATCAAATTGCATTCAGAATTGAAAACCTTTATCTTTGGTTTCTTTGGAAAAACTGATAATTGTAACCGATAGGATTATTTAGCTATTGGGACTACCCATTACAAGTAAATGCTTTTCCAGAAGGTTGAAATATTGATTTTCTAAGTAACTCGGGGAGTAGCGCAGCCCGGTAGCGCATTCGCTTTGGGAGCGAAGGGTCGCAGGTTCAAATCCTGTCTCCCCGACAGTTAAACGATGAAGGGATTTAAGTCTCCTTATTATCATTTTATTTATTTTTTAGGTGAGGTAGTTTTTAAATTGCGAAAGCAGTGCTTTCGCGGTTCTCCCGTAGGGATCCCTTCGGGGAAATCCTGTCTCCCCGACATTGAATTACTGAAAAGGGTCGTCACGCTTAACACGCGTTATGCCCGATATATACGAATTTTGATTAACGGACAAAATAAGAACACAGGTATTCGTTTAGACCTTATTAATTCATTATTTATTAACTGTTCGACGTTCGATATTCATTGGCGCCCGTAGCTCAACTGGATAGAGCAACTGCCTTCTAAGCAGTAGGTTACAGGTTCAAGTCCTGTCGGGCGTAC
>REDT01000030.1 GCA_007693295.1 Balneolaceae bacterium | reverse complement strand
CCGCTTTTTTTCATAAATTCGGCAGCATCACGAGTTAGCAGAAAGCAGCTTCTAAGGTTGGTATTGATAATGCGGTCCCAATTCTCAATCGTAAGTTCAAAAGGTGATTCAAATTCTGATACTCCCGCATTATTGATGATAATATCTATGCTTCCAAACTCTTTAAAAGAATCATTTACCAGATCTTGAACAGACACCGGATCTGCTACATCACAGTAGATAAATTTGCTGTTGCCACCATCCCCATTAATTTTTGCTTCAACAGCTTTGCCATTTTTCCGGTCCAGATCACCCAGAACCACGTTTATCTGTTCTTTTGAAAAAGCAAAAGCAATGGCTTTACCGATTCCATTGGATGCTCCGGTTACAATTGCAGTTCGTTTCATGGGAGGATTAGAAAATTAATTAACAATTAGATAGCACTCAAGGTTTTGCTTTTGCACTTTTATCAACAAGAACGAATAAGCTCTTTTAATTCTTCTGATGTCTTAAAGAAGTGAAAATTTTCACCATTTAACTCTTTCATGCAGTCTGTTTCGGGCAAAATGGCAGATTTCTGATAGCTCATGGCCAGGTGAACTCCTCCTGAAGTTATCACATTTTTGAAGTTGAAAATCAGATAGTCAGGGGCATTCATAAATTCGGGCACACTCTCCTCGTTGATGAATTGAGGAATCAGTATGATGTTTTCTGATGATTTTGAAATCCTGCGCAACGTTTTATAGTACTTCATCTGTCCTTTTTTGACAGGCCCGGCAATAATCAGTTTCTTTTGAATCGGTTCAGATTTAAAAATTTCACAGACTTCAATGATCCCTTTATATTCACTGATGTGCCCAATCATCAAAAACAACCTGTCCTGTACCTTAATATGTACATCAAATCGATGATTGATGGCTTCAATTGCGGCTGCACGCGGCATCAGTTTGGGAGGGAATTTAGGATGAGGAATCACCCTGAACTTTGATTCGTCCACACCATAAAACCGGCTGATTTCTGGTATGGGTGCCCTGCACTGTATATGAAGGAGAGCGGCATTTTTTGCCATCCAGCGTCGGAATAAAAAGTTAATACGCTGATGTTTAACATCCAGCGGCATCTTGTTGTGGACCGTCCAGACCAGTTTGCCACCCGCCCATTTATAAAAAAGAATAAAGATAAATTTGTAAAGAAATATTGGAAGGCTGTATAAAGACCTGATCTCTAACCAGTGATAGTGTAAAATAGAGGATTTACCGGAAAGCTGATTCAGAAGCGGTTTAAAATGGGAAAGTGTTTTGAGGCTTTTCACTTCATATCTTGCTGAAGTAAAAATCTCCTTATAAAGCAGGTACAGATAATCTGACTGCTTATGAGTAAAGCGTATCGGTGGAGCAACAAAAATTGTCACTGATTCACTGTCTGTAATTTCCCCGTACAGTTCCTGTAGCTTCTTTTTATCGGTCATGCCTTATGGTGAGATCAAAAGTAGTATTCAATGCCAAATGAGTGAACGGTACCAAAGCCCGTAGAGAAAGGTACCAGCGCATAATTTACCCGAACCGGTTCAATAATCATGCCCAGACCAAAACTTACCGGTCGTTCGGTTGGCCCGAATCGATAGCCACCCTGTATGGAAAATAACTCTGCAATATCTGCACTCAGCGCAAAGCTCAGAAACCCTTCATCCGCGTCTCGTTCTGTAAAATCACTTGTACCCAGCTCTTTAAGGGGTTTACTCCAGTCGGTGTGAAGGGTTATGAGTACCGGTAAATCGTTGAGCCCAGGAGTTGTAAACTCAATAAACCCGGCAGAAAGCCCAACATTTATGGTTGATGGAACCGGTGTTGAGACCACATCCAGGCTCTCCATGTTACCCATATTATTTACAGAAACCCCCGCACGAACCCTGCGTTGAAAAAACTCTGCAGATGCACCAAGTGTAAACCCATATCCGTTTGCGATAAACTGGAACACCTCTTCGCGCAGATACTGAACAGTACCACCCACTGCAAGAGGTCCGATTCTATGTGCCAGTGCAGCTGAAAGGGAGAGATAGCTGATTGAGAAATTGCCGGAGGGAGGTCCCGGAAGATCTCTTGCTTCAAAATCATCGGCCTGTGATGAATAGACTCCAAATGCAATGGCTGAGCGTTCTCTGCGAAAATTAACGGCTGCAAATTGATTGTTTACGTTTGAGATCCAAAGAGTATAATTTAAATCGATGCTGGATATGGGTTCAAAGGCAAGCAGGGATGGGTTCGTATAGATGGATGATGGTCCGGTAAGAGTGGCTGTAGTTGCCTCAGAGAGGGAGAGCAGCCGTGAGCTGGGCCCAATATTCAAAAAATCCATGCCGCTGCCGGTATCCTGAGCATAACTCTTCAATGAAAACAGAGCCATCAGCGATAGTATCAGTATCCTTTTCATGTTACCCACTCTTAAGGCAATTCAAATCTTTAAACCGTCTTTCACTTCTGCTGAATATTGACATAATTCTGCATAAAGTTCTGCTTTAGATATCAAATTAAATGTATGATTACAATCTATATGCTAAAATTTCACTAACTACATATTAAGGCGAAGTGCGAAAACATGCATGATAGAAATTTTATTTGGTTCCTGGATCAATGCATAATCAATTGAGGGTGAAAAACGATCGAAGGGTAGATGGAGTGAAAAGCCCCCACCGGGCAAGAGCAAATTCTCTGCACCGATATCATTTAGCTGCAATCCACCCCGGATTGTGAAACGTTCGTGGAGATCATAGCTGCTGCCCAGGCGCAGAAAGCGTGTCTGTTCACTGAACTCCACACGAGAGGTTCTCACCTGTTCAAAACCGTTAATCACTTCCACATTTGTAAGTAATCGTTGCCCATTTTGTGATCTTAGCTCAGCGTCAAGGCTAACCAGCCATCTATCAGAATGCTCCCATGCAAATCCAAACAGATACCGAAGAGGGTAGGCCTGGCTTCGGCCTCTGGCTGTCTCTGTACTGTATAGATCTGAGGTGTCAAAGTTACTCTTCGACAGCAGATCTTTTATAGCGATTGCGAAGGTTAATCTCGTGGAAATCAGGGCCCTGATACCAATGTCGATGCCAATGGTTTGGCTTTTTGGAACTTCAGGGTGATAGTTGGCAAGGTTATACTTTAATCCAATACCTCCCCAAAAGCGCTCAGAAAACCTCAACCCGAAGTTTCCAATCAGCTGATATTCTGCTGTAGAGAGTGTTTCCGTATGATAGCCGCTCTGGTTTCGTCCGTCAATATCATTTACACGCGCATTTAACAGGCTAACGGAGAGTCCGGCCATGGGTGGCAGCTGAAAGTGGGATGATACCATATGAAGCCGCCTGTCGAACTGCAAGGCGGCTGTGGAGAGATCGACCTGTACAGTTTCTGACGGCGCCGCAGCAAGTGCCGGATTGTAGTACCCGTAAACTCCCTCATGATGAACAGCCGTCATTGCGTTGCCCATTGCCATGCCACGAGGAGAAAATCCCATACGGGAAAACTCACCGGAGTAGCCACCGCTTTGAGCATAAGCAGTGGATACCGTGGCAAGTATCAGGATCATTGCTGTTGATATGTATTTTATGCGATTCAAAACATTAGGCAGTTCACAGTTGGCAGTTGGAAACCTCGAAAATTTTATTGAATGTTTAACTTTATGATTTCTTATTAACCTGAGTTCAAT
>REDT01000130.1 GCA_007693295.1 Balneolaceae bacterium | reverse complement strand
CAATGCTTTCAACCAGGACATCGGAGGCTGGGACACCGGTAACGTGAGGACAATGAACGGTATGTTCTACAACGCCTCGTCCTTCAACAGGGACATCGGTGGCTGGGATACTGCGAATGTGACGAATATGCGTGATATGTTTTACGAAGCAAGAGCCTTCAACCATGATATTGGCCGCTGGAACACCGCGAAAGTGACGAATATGAGAGGCGTGTTCTTATCCGCCACAGCCTTTGATCAGGACATCGGCGACTGGAACACCGGGAATGTGACGAGTATGTTCCAAATGTTTAAAGAGGCCACTTCTTTCAATAAAAATCTTTCCAGCTGGTGTGTTTCGAAGATTGCATCTAAACCTTTCGAATTCGATCTCGGTGCAATCAGCTGGACGCTGGCAAACAGCCGACCGGTATGGGGCACCTGCCCGGGCAACTGAAAAGTAACGAGAGTGGGGCATTCTAATATAAATTAGTGGCTCCCGGTAAATCGCAATAAAAAGCAGAGAAGTGCTCTAATGGCTTTCTCTGCTTTTTCAATTAATGCGAGAAAGTGAATTCAATGATGATAGAAAAACCCAATGCCAACCTAACAATCAAACAGGTTTGATACGATTACTCATAAAGAGAAGATGAGGGGGCGGAACAGCAGTTTCGTCCCTTTTTCTTTATCTGTGAATGAGAGATTATAAAGTTAAGACTAGGCTTGACCTGGAAAATATCTGGAAGACAACCAGCGGCTATCCGATTTTAAGGTGGCAGAAGGAGTGAATCAACTTCATTCAGGATCAAAACTTTCCCACACGATGCAGTCTGTTGTAACAAAAATTGTAACACGACCTGCCAAAAAACGCTTTAAGGAGTATTTGATCATTCATCAGCAACCCGTTAGAAATAGCGGGTTGCTTTTTTTTGTTTTATAGGCGAAAATAACCCCGGTCAAACAATAACCAACTTTTGAATTATGGGGAGATTTTCCAACACCTGGTCGCTGATGAAGAGCTCTTTTAACGTGCTCAGAGAGGATAAAAAACTGCTTCTATTCCCGCTATTTTCAGGTTTTTTTACGCTGATTGTGCTGGTAAGCTTTTTTTTGCCGCTGGCAGCAGCCGATACTTTTTACTCATCCCAATGGATTGAATCGCTGCCGAATGCGGTACTGTTTATCCTCATATTTCTTTTCTACCTCTTCAACTACTTTGTGATCCTGTTCTTTAATTCTGCCGCTGTAGCCTATGCCATCGACCATATGAGAGGGGGAAATCCCACCCTTAAGGGAGCCTTTTTAAAAGTTCAAAGCAGGCTTGGCCCATTACTGGGCTGGACCCTAATTGCAGCAACAATAGGCCTGGTTTTGAATACCATTGAAAATCAATCTGACGCGATTGGTAAAATCCTGATTGCTCTGCTGGGTTTAAGCTGGACGGTTATAAGCTTCCTGGTACTTCCCATACTCATTATTGAAAACAAAGGACCCATTGATGCCCTGAAGGAGTCGGCCGCCATGCTTAAAAAAACCTGGGCAGAACAGCTGATTGGCCATTTCAGTTTTGGCCTCATTTTCGCCCTGCTTATCATTCCGTTTGTTTTGATTGCATTGCCCCTGATGTTTATGGGAGGGGTTTTCTCATTAATCGGAACTCTTTTTATTGCTCTTTGCGCAATCTCTCTGGGCATTCTGCAGTGGGTTCTTCAATCTATCTTTATGGGTACAGTTTATCTCTACGTGCGGGAACAGTACGTACCCTCATGCTTTTCGCTTTCCCAAATCGATAAGGCAATGCGCTGATTCGATAAACCGATGCCAACCAATTTTTTAAACGTAATTGCGTTTAAAGTTGTTGAAATCATAAATCTGCAGAAAGTAAAATTTATAAATACGTTTAAGACCACATGTCTCTGAAAGAACAGTTTAAATTTAAAGATCGCCTGCTAAAAGGCATTCATACCGAGGGTCAGTTTAAGATTAGCGTTGTTAAGACTACCGAAGTAATTCAAACCGCTAAAATAAACCATAACCTCTCACTGCTAAACACCGTTCTGCTGGGCCGAACTCTTACCGCATCCATGCTGCTTGCATCAGAGCTGAAGGGTGAAGAGCGAATACGTCTCCGCCTTGAAGGGAGCGGCCCTGTGGGAATGCTGGTTGGTGAAGCAAACAGAGCCGGAGAGATCCGCGGGTACTCTCAAAACCCACATGTGGAGCTCGACTACTCCCGGCCGGATGTTACGATTGGAGACGGGCTTGGACTGGGCCTGTTAACCGTGTCAAAAATACTCTACAATGAGGCAGAACCCCGAACCAGTACAATTGAACTGGCTAAGGGTGATGTGATTGCAGATATGGCCCATTATATGGTGCAATCGGAGCAGGTGCTCTCTGCGTTTCTGTTAGATGTGGCACTCGATAGTGCGGGGAATGTAAAGCAGGCTGGTGGCCTGTTGATACAGAGAATGCCCGGCGCCGAAGAGTCTACCATGGAAAAACTCCAGAAAACCGTTAGCGAGCTTCCCCTGATCAGTGAAATGTTTGAGGATGGAAAATATATCGATGATGTGATGGAGCTGGCTGCAGCACCTTTTAAAATTAAAGAGCTCGACAGGCAGCCGGTTCATTTTTTCTGCAGGTGTTCGCCAAAGCGATTTAAAAACGCACTATCTATGCTCAGCTATGATGACCTGAAAGAGATGGAGGGCGAAAGTCAGGAGATTGTTTGCCACTACTGCAACAGGAAATTAACCATTCCAAAAGATGAAGTTCACAGCATTATAGAATCAGCCAAAGCTAAACTGAATTGATGTATAAGCTGAAAGACAATATATTAATCACTCCATAAGAGGAGCTTCTCAACATTAATAATAAATCCGCGACAGCCAAACTGAATTAATGTATAACCAAAAAGACATTTATACCATCTTAAAGCGGGCAGTTCAGTTACAGGGTGATAAAGAGGGATACTTGGGATCGGCCGATTCAGTTGAAGATCTCTCGCTGAAGGAAATTGAAGAGATAGCGCGCGAATCGGGTGTAAGTGCAGAGTTTGTACGGCAGGCTGTTATAGAGTATGATGGTGTTCCGGTTGAAGAACCCCTGCTGATTGATACCGGCAACAGACGGCTTATAGAGATTCTCGGTTTTGCCAAAGGCGACATCAACAAAAAAACCTGGACAGAAGTCATTGCTGAAATTGAGAAGCAGCTAAATACCAAAGGGTCTGTGAAACGACGCCCTGACCGCCTTACCTGGGTTGAGGATGTAAGAGGAATTAAGAAGTTTCTCCCGCTCTCTGCCCCCGCCAGAGTGGATATCTCATTAAAATCGGGGCAGCGTTCGATTCGCCTTCTGAAAAAACTACCCGCTCAATTTTTTCTGCGGGGAACTTCACTGCTTGGTTTTGGAGTTACTTTTTTCTTATTGTCGTTACTTTTGAGCGGAAATGTTACCCGATTTAACATTTCCCCTTTTATAATATTTAGTGTACTGTTTGCTATAGCCGGAATGGGAATATGGAAACTTGCAGAAAATTTCAGAGATCGCACTAAGCAACGTTATAAAGATCTGGTTGAATCACTTCAAACCATTGTTACCAGAAATCACCAGGCATCTGACACCTATACATCCACTGAAAAAGTGATTGAAACAGACTTTGAAGAGAAAGAGATTACAGAAGAGTCAGTGAAAATGAAAAATCAGCTCAGAAATTAGACCCTGCTTCAGGAGCTCAGTTTTTTTAAACCGCAAAAGAAGATCCACAGCCGCATGATTCACTTGCATTTGGGTTATCGAACGTAAAACCTCTAGCATCAAGTCCGTCAGGATAGTCAATTACAATTCCGTCGAGGTACATCATGTGCTTGGGATTTATCACAATTTCCATCCCCTGGCTGGTTACCAGCTCATCCTCATCGGTTTTAATATCGAACCCGAGTTTATAGCTGAGCCCTGAACAGCCTCCTCCCTCAACGGCAACACGCAGATATAACTCCTCGTCGAGGCTTTCATTCTCCTTGATTTTCTTTATTTGACGTGCCGCTCTTTCGGTCAGAGACACCGGGAAGTCGTACTTTTTTACCGGAATCTCTACATCAGCTTCTGCTTCGTTATCGGGTACTTCATCGACAAGTGAAGCAATAACATCGTCTAAATTATCTTCTTGTAAAGCCATAATAAATGCTACTCTGTTTACTTCGTTGTTTTTGCAAACGCAAAATAATCTGTTTCGTATCGCCTGAACAGTTTCAGTACACCGGCACTGACCAAGTTAACCAGAATTTTTGACGCACGATAGGTTGTTACGTTTATAATTTGTGCAAATTTTGGAACCGTAATTTCGTCATACTCATTCAGATATCGAAATAACATCTGTTCGTTCTTGCCATATTCGAAGGTTACTCCTTCATCTGAATAGGTTAGTTTCAGAACCTCTGCCTGTTCGTCGCTGGCCAGTATGCTTTCATCCAGCTGCCTGATGTAGACGAGTCTCTTCTTTTTGCCCTTATTGAAAATCGGCTTTTTTTCCACCTCAGCAACCTTTACGACCATTACATCGCAGGTTTCGGTATGCAGCAGCTCAATTTCCAATGGTACTGCAGGAACACAGTGTTTTTGAGAGGCTTCCATCAGAAGAAACTCCTCTTCAAAGTAAGAAGATACCCCCGTTATTCTCTTGCTGTCGTCAACGCCGATCAGGATGGTACCGCCTTTGGTATTTGCAAATGCGGCGATCTCCCTGGCAATCTTTTCAGCAGAGGGCACTGTTTTTTTAAATTCGAGAAAGGCTCCTTCCCCCCTTTGAACAAGGTTTCGAAGGTCTGCCGTACTCATCTGTGAGATTACTATTTCACCATTTGGCAATAACATAAACAAACAATTTTGTGAAAGATCCTGCGCTGATTTGAATTCCTGATGAAAAGAACTAAATCATGATTTCATCTTTCGCGTTCCGAGTCATTAGCTCGTTAACTGCATCTTTGGGGTTCATTTTATCAAAAAGCACTTTGTGTACGGCCGATGTAATGGGCATTTCAATATTGTTTCTTTCAGCCCATTGGCAAACCGACTGTGTCGTCTTTACTCCTTCAGCAACCATATTCATACCAGAAATAATTTCATCCAGCGTTTTTCCTTTACCAATGTTGTATCCAACATAACGGTTACGGCTGTGTTCGCTTGTGCAGGTTACAATCAGATCTCCCATGCCGGTAAGGCCTGAAAAGGTATCCTGAGAAGCACCTAAGGCGGTGCCCATCCGTTTCATTTCGTGCAATCCGCGCGTCATAAGCGCTGCTTTTGCATTGTCGCCGAGTTCAGCACCGTCTACAATACCGGAAGCAATAGCCATGATATTTTTAAGCGCACCTCCAATTTCTGCTCCGATAATATCGTGATTAAGGTAGACCCGAAATCTTGGGGTCATAAAGGTCTCCTGGATGATTCGCGCCGCCCGTTTTGAATAGGCAGATGCTACAACCGTAGTGGGTTTAAACTGTCCGACCTCTTCGGCATGGCTGGGGCCTGTAAGTACTCCGATTTGATCTTCCAGGATCGCACTATCCAGAGCATCGACCAGGATCTGAGTAGGCGTCATCAAACTGTCTTTCTCTATCCCTTTTGAAACCGTTACAATAACTTCGGAGCCGGTTATAAATGGTTTTGCCTGATTGGCCACATCCCGGAGAGCATGTGATGGTGTCGCAAATAGGATCATTTCTGCACCTTGCAGGGCTTGTTCTATTGAACCACTGGCAATTACGCCTTCAGGCAGCGTCACGTTTGTAAGGTATTGCGGATTCTGATGATTCTTGTTGATACCGGAGACGACGTCATCCTCCCTGGCCCAAATAGTTACGGGAAAACCTTTGGTTCCAAGCACAACAGCCATTGCCGTGCCGAAACTGCCTGCTCCTAAGATGCTTATTTTCTTCACTCTGCAGATTCCTGCTCTTTAAGTCTTCCTTTTGAAGGTTTAAACGATTTAACTCTGTTTTCAGTGCCCTTCAGAAGACGATGAATGTTTCCTTTGTGTTTGATTATAATTCCAAGCGCTATTACACTGCTGAATATGATTATACTTCCGTCAATTTCCCAACCATAAACATAACGCAGAACAAGTTGAGAAAACGGATAGATAAATGCCGCCAAAATAGACCCGAGAGATACATATCTGGTCGTGAACATAACAATGAGGAAGAGGGCTAAAGAGATACTGATGGAGACCGGCTCGATTCCGTAAAGCATACCACAGGCAGTAGCAGCGCCTTTACCACCGCTAAAACGCGCATATATGGGAAACATATGCCCGGCCACGGCTCCCATGCCGCTTAAAATGAGAAGCATTGCATCAACATCCCAATTAGCATAAAAGCTGACGGGGCCACTACCAATGCTGTAGGCAAGCCCGCTAATCACAGTTGTACAAAGCAATCCCTTTCCGAAATCGAACAAAAGCACAATGGTTCCGGCTTTCCAGCCTAAAATGCGAAAGGTGTTTGTTGCCCCGGCGTTGCCGCTGCCATGCTCACGGATATCTACTGCAAAAAAGATCTTCCCCATCCAAAGTGAGCTTGGAATGGAGCCAATAAGATAGCAGATAATAAAAACTACAACTATTGAGAGCATTGGAAGCGGTTCCGGTTTAGATGATCCTTAAAATGATCTCGTTATGAGAAATCGTGCCTGCTAACACCTTTACAGATGCAATCTTTAAAGGTGTCGTTCAGCGTGATATGATGACCGAACAAGGGGTCCGCTCTCAACATGATCGAGGCCCAGTGCTTCGCCGATCTCTTTGTATTCTGCAAACTGATTGGGGTGAACCCACTCTACAACCGGGTGGTGCATCTTGGTAGGCTGCATATATTGACCAATGGTAAGAACATCAACGTTGTGGTCTACACAATCCTGCATCAGCTGGATAACTTCTTCCCGGGTTTCGCCAAGACCTACCATAATTCCTGTTTTAGAACGAATTCCCTTCTCCTTAACCCGCTTCAGAAGCTCGAGCGACCGCTCATATTTAGCCTGAGGCCTTACGGTTCGATAAAGGCGGGGCATGGTTTCAAGATTATGGCTAAGCACGTTAGGCGGGGTATCTATAACGATTTGAAGGGCATCCCATACGCCTCTGAAGTCGGGTATTAGCGATTCAATAGTCACACCCTCGATGGTTTCGCGAAGTACTTTATGGCACTCGGCAAAAATCGGGGCGCCACCGTCTTTTCGTTCATCCCTGTTTACGGAAGTGAGAACTACATGCTTCAATTTCATTTTTGATGCGGCATCAGCTACGCGGCGAGGCTCATCCCAATCCAGGCCCTGCACCGGCCGGCCTGTTTTTACGGCACAAAACGAACAGGAGCGGGTACAAACATCACCCAAAATCATAAAAGTGGCTGTACCGGCTCCCCAGCATTCCCCCATATTCGGACAACGCGCCTCCGAGCAAACCGTATTTAGGTTATTCTCCCGAATGGTCTTTGAAACCTCTTTAAATTTTTCGCCGGAAGGCAGTTTTACGCGCAGCCAATCCGGGCGCCGTTCTGCGGGACCCGCTTTCTCAATTACATCAAGCTCTTTAATCATAATATGTTCTGTGTTTGCCTTTTTTATGGCATTAACCGTTTAGCCCTTAAAGGTAAGAAAATTGTTTGATGGGTTCAGATTTTTGAGCACTCTCATTGATCTCAATCCCAAACACCTCGGAAAAATGTCGCAGCAGATGTTTTTTTACTTCAGTTGAATCAACGGTGCAGTTTAACAGCTTTGAAATACTTGTTACTGCCTTATTTGTGATACCGCAAGGAACAATATGATTAAAATAACTCAAATCTGTGTTCACATTGAGTGCAAAACCGTGCATGGTAACCCAGCGTGAACAGCGTATGCCCATTGCGGCAATTTTTTCATCACCAACCCAAACACCGGTCAGCCCTTCAATTCGCCCGGCTTCTATGCTATATTCGGCGCAGGTACGAATGACTACCTCCTCGAGATATCGCAGGTATTTGTGAATATCGGTGAAGTGCCGGTCGAGATCCAATATAGGATAACCCACGATCTGCCCGGGGCCATGGTAGGTGATATCGCCGCCGCGGTCGATCTCTATAAATTCGGCATTAATTTGCGAAAGCTCTTCAATCGCTTTTAGCAGATGTGTTGATTTCCCGCTTTTCCCAAGGGTATAAACGTGCGGATGCTCTACAAAAAGCAGAATATCGTTCTTTTCACCGGACCCGGCAGGATAATCTCTGCGAGCCTTTTTTTGATCGATAAGTATTTTCTGTAGCGATTTTTGCAACTCCCAGGCAGGCCTGTATGGCACAGTTCCTAAATCGTACAGATCAACAACATTTTTCATAGGCTAGAAGATAACCAAAAATCATGAAAATAGATTCAACCGACACGAAGGGTTAGAAAGCCGCCTCACCTCAGAGAAATTGAAATACCAAACATCCTTTCGAAGACTCCCCTTTTAGCATTAAGAGAGAGCTTTTGGCTGAAAAGCGAGGAAAGCAGTGAGTGCAGGGTGCTTCATTTCAATCTCTGAGTATAAAAATAACCGGCAGGGTATACTGAACACGTACGGGCCGCCCCCTTTGGTGGCCGGGTACAAATTTAGCTTCTTTTACAACCCGAAGAGCCTCTTCATCACAGCCACCACCTATGCCGCGTACAACCACTGGATTTTCAACTTCCCCTCTTTGATTGACGATAAACTGAACATGAACCCGACCCTGTATTCTGGCCCTGCGGGCCATTTCAGGATAATTCACTTTACTTTGAATGGCGCCCAGTCCGCCAATCAATTCAGGCATTTGTTCAACAAAAACAAAAAACTCGTCCTCATCATCATCTATTTCATCAGCTTGAGTTGCCGGTGGTGGCGGAATATAGGCTGATGCGCTGAAGTCGAGTTCAGCATCGATATTGAGATCAATATCTTCTATGATTTCATGATTGGGAACAGCAACAGGAACAGGTGGCCTTGGCGGGGGTGGAACGGTGATATTTTGCCTGGTTTGGACAATCTCTTCTATCTCCACTTCTTCCATAACATCAAGTACATAATCCTGTTGAACTGACGTACTGAATTCGATTCGGACAAGCAGAATAAACAGGAGCAGGGTAAGTATTAAACCTATCTCCCATAATATGGTGTAATAGTTGCGGAGTTCTACATTAGGATTTTTGTTTCTCTCAATACCGGTAGACGTGGCTTTTTTTTTCATTACAAGCCCTCACAAATTTCGTTGAAATATTATAAGATCGACTCTCATCTCATTATATAATCTATTCGGAAATTGTTAAGAACAGATGTAGATATTTGTTAATCAGGAATTTCCCGATGGCTTGTGTAGGGGAAATTACTACCCGGCCTTAAGAAGTCCGGTTCTTAAATAAGGGCGCACAAAAAAAGGGCGGGTAAACAACCCGCCCTCCAATCCGCGAAATCCATAAATCAGCTCAACCCGCGATCATTTTTTCTTAGGCTTCGACCCCAAGTGCACTCCCTCTCCATACGCTTCTGCAACGGCTTCCATTACCGCTTCGCTCATGGTTGGGTGTGGGTGAACTGCGCTTATAATCTCATGTCCCGTGGTTTCGAGGTCGCGTGCCACAACGGCTTCCGCAATCAGTTCGGTAACATGCGAACCGATCATATGACATCCCAGCCATTCGCCGTATTTGGCGTCGAATATCACTTTAACAAAGCCCTCTTCATGGCCCAGTCCTGCGGCTTTTCCACTGGCTGAGAACGGGAATTTCCCAACCATTACATCGTAGCCTTCATCTTTAGCCTGCTGTTCGGTTAACCCGACTGAAGCAACCTGTGGCTCGCAATAGGTACAGCCCGGAATGTTGTTATAGTTGATAGGATGAGGTTTTTTGCCGGCAAGCTGCTCTGCAAGAACAACGGCTTCATGCGATGCCTTGTGTGCCAGCCAGGGAGCACCGATCACATCACCAATCGCATAGATTCCATCGGCCGACGTTTTGTAAGTTTTCTTATCTACGATAATATCCCCTTTTTCGTGCTTCACTCCGGCTTTATCCAGGCCGAGATTTTCCACGTTTCCGGTTACACCTACAGCAGACAGAACAACATCGGCTTCAACAACCTCTTCACCTTTTTTGGTTTTGATGGTCACTTTCACGCCTTTGCCTTTCTTCTCTACTTTCTCAACGGTGCTTTCTGTAAGGATATTCATTCCTTTCTTTTTGTAGATCTTACCGAGTTCTTTTCCAACATCGGCATCTTCGACAGGAACAAGCGTTTTTTGAAGTTCTACCAACGTCACTTCGGTTCCGATTGAGTTGTAGAAGTAGGCAAACTCAACACCGATAGCGCCGGCGCCAATAATTACCATTTTCTTGGGCTGCTTTTCGAGCTGCATCGCCTTTTCAGAGTCGATGATCATTGTGCCGTCAATCTTCAGATTTGGCAGCTCACGAGGGCGTGCACCGGTAGCGATAATAAAATGCTTGGCTTTAACCGTTTCAATCTCTTTTCCCTTGTCGTCATTTACAGCTAATTCTTTGGAAGACTTAAAAACACCGGTTCCATTCAAAACTTCAATTTTATTGGCTTTCATCAGGAACTGGACACCTTTGCTCATTTTGTCGGCAACGCCCCGGCTTCTTTTAATCATTCCTTCAAAGTTAGCAGAGAAGCTTTTTACTTCAATTCCATAATCTTCGGCGTGAGCGATCGACTCATACACTTCTGCTGAGCGAAGAAGGGCTTTGGTTGGAATACATCCAATATTAAGGCAAACGCCCCCCAAAAATCTCTTTTCCACTACTGCTGTTTTTAAACCGAGCTGAGAAGCACGAATGGCGGCAACATATCCGCCGGGCCCGGTTCCGATTACACAAACATCAAATTCTTTCGCCATGACTAGTTAATATCTTTATGGTTAATTAGTTTCTTCAATTTAACGGGGAGATACTATCGCCCGCAAAAATCCTGTCTTTTAATAGCAAACTAAAATAAGGAATCTTGAAGTGATATATAAATGGTTGATGTAATCTGATTGTGAAGGTTCTTAAAATCGCAGAGCTCTATCTGTAAGATCCGGGATTGATAACTGCCATCATCCAATCAAAATTGCACTGCAGGGTGAAGAAGTGGTTATTTAAAAATATGGAGAACCGCTTGTGAAGCTTGAACCTTATCATCCACAAACAAAACGAAAGCCCGGCATCGGGTGTGATCTTCATTGATTCAGAAATCACATTTGCGTCCAGGATCGTTATTCATCAAAATTGACCGGTTCACGTGGAATTTCCGGCAGATCCACTCCCCCGATTGGTTCAATCCGGCTGCGGATAAAGTCTGCCAAATTTTCACCACTCTCTTCCTCAACAGAAAGAGCTGATATGAGAATATTCTGCACCTCTTCTTCCATTGAACGGCCAGGTTTAGCCGCCTGAATGCATAATCGTCTTTTCAAACTGTCATCGATATTTCGAATTGTAATGTTTGGCATGTGATTGTTACACAACTCACGCTTCCTACCGCCACAAAAAGCTGATTAACCCCGCCCCGGCATAGCAAACGATCCCGATCAAAATGACATTATTGAAGCCGATCGACATGGAGAGAATAATGGCAAGAGGGGCGGCTGACACGGATGCAAACCCGTCCACGCCCCACGCCCAGGGGATCAGCTCTTCGTCCGATTCGTCAAGGATCTGAATTCCGGCCGGGAACATCCATCCAAAAAAGAAGGAGACCGGCACCAGAAGCAGGATGGTAACCAGAAAGCGAACGGCTGTTCCCGTCCCGATAAACAACCCGAGCAGCGGTTCGGCAGCAACCAGGTAGATCAGCATCAGGATAGCGATCGCAGCAGATGCAATTTGTGTGCGCCGGATCACATTGAAGGGTACTCGCTTCTGCATGTAGCTTCCCAGCCCGGAGAACACCAGTATGGAAGAGAGAATGGCAGCCGCGCTGAAAATCGGATCGCCCAAAAACCGGGTAAATACCTGGATCAGGGATATTTCAATCAGCATAAACCCGGTGCCGATGAAGAAAAAGTAGAGCAGGGCAGGCAGCTTGTTTTTGGTTGCAGAAAAGTGCGCCCGGCGGAAAAAGAGCGGCAGCAGTATCAGCAGGAAAGCTGCTATTGCGAGCTGTAAAAAGGTTATGACCAGGATTACATATCCCAGTTCAAGCCGCTGGAACCACTCGCTG
This sequence comes from Balneolaceae bacterium, assembly GCA_007693295.1. Taxonomy (GTDB): domain Bacteria; phylum Bacteroidota; class Rhodothermia; order Balneolales; family Balneolaceae; genus Rhodohalobacter. The sequence continues at coordinate 5,178 of REDT01000130.1, read as the reverse complement.
CCGTATGTTTCCAGGAAGAGTGACAGCGAGCTCCATTTGAAAAAATCATGAAAGTAGGGGCGCTGATCGGTCGAGGCGCGAACCTCATAGGCCCAATCATCATAAAACGCATCCGGATTTTCCGACAGAATTTGCGTTACAGCGTGATGTATATAGGAGTAAGGCTCTCCATCCGGTCCGTCGATGCGGTTCATCTGCGTAATATCCTGCGACCGAATGCCGGGGTAGTATTCCACATCAAGCTGCTGGGTGTAGGTTTGTTCATGGAATAGCTCAAGCCGCTCTTCTGATACCGGACGGTTGCTAAGCAGGGTGTTCGCGGCCAGATAATTGCGGCTGATAAGCAGATAATCTGCCGGGTTATCACGACTGAAATCCAAAATTGCATCGGTGAAAAGAGAGATCAATTTGATATTGTCGCGGGGCGGCGACTGGATACCGCGCGTAATGCTGATTAAGCCGTCATCAGAAAGCAGGCTTCTTGCCCTCGCAACGGCGTTTGTGGTGAGCAGGAAATCCTCATTCAACCCCTGGAGGCCGCCGGTTCCCACAGCCATAGCCTCACCGGCCACAAATTGTATCAGGTCGTATTGCGACCCTGACTGCTCCAGGTAAAGACGCGGGTCACTGTTCACAATTCGGACATTCTCCAAACTGTACACGCCCCCGCTAATTTCCGATAGATCCTCTTTGAGCAGCTGAATGAGCTGCGGATTTGTCTGCACCGCGGTAATCTGTTTAGCTCCCATCCGTTTTGCCAGCCAAACATTTACACCTGTTACCTCGCCAAGCAGTAAAACCCCTGGTTGATCCAGCAGTCTGTAGGGAAGTGACTGCGGTGTAAAATCCATGATAGCCGCACCTTCTTCATCCTCAATCGTAAAGATGGAGCCGGCCACCATTCCGTCAATCAGCAGCGCAAGCTGCGGAGGCGGGTTAACAGTGGCGTGCAGTCCTGCAAAAAGCGTATAGTGAAACGTGCGTGACGAAAAGATATCGAGTTGTCCGCGCGGGCCAAATCGTGCTTCAACCTGTTCCGCATCGCCCTGTCGCTCCAGCTGCTGAAACTGCGCCAGCTCTTTGTAGGGATCGATATAGCGAGGCGGATCCGAAACGATGGCGGCAATACTGACGATCAATCCGGCTCCCACAATGAAAAGGGACCGAGCGAGTGGTTTCCAGCCGGTGGAGAGGAAAAAGAAAATCATCGCCAGAAAGGCGAGCGGGGTGATGAGAAGCGGAAGTTGGGTTGCCGGCACCAGGTACATCAGGCCGAGCGCAAAAACACCGCCTATTCCGCTTCCGACAAGATTGGCGGCGTACAGTTCGGGCACTTCCTTTTTGAAAAAGGAGATCATAAACCCGAGAATAGTACCTCCGAAAAAGAAAGGAATAAACATCAGCAGGTTGTAGCCAATAAGCAGCGAAAGCTGGCGGCCGCTGTAGAGAACGTACTGCGTATCCAGCGGCAGCGACTGGGCCGCCAAATAGGCCACCGGAACCGAGATCACAAAAAAGAGAAAGAAAAGCTGATTCCAGAAGCCAAAGTTTTTCTTCAGCCGATCAAAAAAAAGAGCAAGAAATGTGCCGCTTGCGCCAAAACCGAGCAGTGCGGTACTGATTACCAGGTAAGAAAAGTGGTAATAGTGCGTAACCGAAAGCGCCCGCATAATCATCAGCTGCAGCGCAATGACGGCAATAGAGAGAAAGAAAACCGATATGGCGCTGTAGAGATTATATTTCGGATTCATTAGGACTCACCCCCTGTCCCCCTCTCTTCGCAGTCGTGCTTGTTTGCTGTACGCAAACTGCACTCCTTTGCAAAGAGGGGGAACTCCTTGGTTAAATTTGTTAATGGAAAAAGCTGTGTACTAAAAAGAAAATCATAAGGTTTAGAATGCTAAAAACTCCAAAACTACTTAGGAATGATTTTAGGAGTCCCCCCTCTTTTCGAATCCGCCAGTGGCGGTTCGAAGAGAGGGGGGCAGCCCCGTGAGGGATCCCTATGGGAGGGGTGAGTCAGTTTTCTGCAGCCCCGGTCATAGGCACAAACCGGACCGGCAGCAAGCGTTCGGTTCGGGTTTGGCCATCCTCGGTTTTTGTCACCTTCATCAGGGTCTGTGTCTGGTACGGGCTGCCCACCGGAATGGCCATAATGCCTCCAGGTTTCAGCTGTTCAATGAGCGGGGGAGGAATGTGTCCGGCAGCTGCTGTTACGATTATTCTATCAAACGGTGCGTGTTCTTCCCAGCCGTAGTAGCCATCGCCTGTCTTGGTTTGAATGTATGTATAACCCAGCTCATCATAGACGGATCGCGCCTGTACGGCAAGTGGTTCAACAATTTCAATCGAGAAAACGTGGGGGGTAAGTTCAGAAAGCACGGCAGCATGGTATCCGCTACCCGTTCCGATTTCGAGGACTTTATCACCCGGCTCAATTTCCAGCATCTCGGCCATAAAAGCCACAATATAGGGCTGTGATATGGTTTGGCCGTGGCCAATGGGAAGCGGTTCATTCATATAGGCACGGCGCTGCTGACCCCGGTTGACAAATTTGTGACGGGGTACATGCAGCATCGCCTCTATCACTTCCGGATCTTGAATTCCCTGGGCTATGATACCGCTTTGAACGAGCTGTTCGCGCTCATCCATGCGCTCATCAAACCGGGGCCTTTCCCATTCAACTGTATCGGGTTGAGATGTTGTTAGTTTCATCTCAGCAGCGCTGGCCATACAGGCCTCCGGAAGCGATAATGTGCCTAATAATAGAAGTGAAAAAGTAACTGTAGCAACGGATAAAACATCACGCTTGATTCTTTCTTGAAGTGTCATTTTTGTCACCTTGAAGCTTTCGATTCAATATGAGAGTTTCAAATTCATACAGGTATATTTAACACCCGTCTATTAATCATAATCATCAAAATCTTACTTTCTGACAAATACTATAGCAGAATTACCCGATTTTTTTCTCCATAAAAAACATTTTGGGCTCTCCGTACTCAAATCCAAACCTTTCATATAGGCTTCTGGCACGATTGTCCTCACGAACTTCAAGGGTTATTTTTTTGCAATTCTCTTCTTTAGCCTGTTCTTCTACGGCATTCATTAATGCTTCTCCTATTCCTTTCCCCCTAAATGTGGGTTTCACGGCCAAATCTTGAATGTTAATTACTTTTGCTGCATAAAACGTTGAGAAGCTATAAACACAATTAGCTACTCCAGCCGGCTCTCCACCTGCAAAGGCTATAAAACCGATATAACCGGAAAAAGTTTTCAATTCGGAAATCAATTTTTCCATGACAGCATCCCTCAATGGCCGGTTCAATCCCATTTCGTCCCGTGCGTAATGATCCGTAAGATCAACAACCGCATTTGCATGATCAGGGTTTGATAGGTCAGCAATAACTATATCAAGATTTTTCATAAAACAGCAGAAATTTAATTTTTAATGTGACATCCGGAAACATAAACCATCCTATCCTGTACCAACCCACATTTCCCGCCAACTGGCGTGTTCAAAGAATGAGCGCTTCGTGGTGTTTCGTTTCACTTGCTATCGCTTCGTTTAATAAAAGAGGAACCCTCTAAGCTCACAACTCATTAAACCGATAAATTAATTGAAAGCCAAGATGAAGTTCAGATTTCTGTTTCCCTTAACTGCTTTATTGATACTGCTTCTGTTTTCCTGTGATAATGGTGCAGTTACAGACCCGGGGGATTCAGACGGATCTATCTCATTCAATCATGAGCGTAACCCCGGCGCATCGGCCATTGAATTTCTAACAGATGACGATTTTCAGAACCTGGTTTTAGAGATTCAGTATATGGAGGGCTATGCGCCCACAAGTGAAGCGATCTCCAATCTTCAAGCTTTTCTGGAAGAGAGACTTAATAAAAACAATATTACGATTTTAGAGCCTTCTGAAATTCCTGCCGGTGGGCAGGAGAGTTACACTGCCACCGAAGTAAGGAACCTTGAGCGTGATCACCGAACGGAATTTGCAGAAGAAGGAAAACTTGCGGCTTATTTTATAATTCTGGACGGAGAGTTTTCACAAGGAAGTGTGCTTGGAATTGCGCATTATAACACATCGATGGCCCTATTTGGTGAAACCATACGGAACACCAGCGATGGAATATTTCAACTCAGCCGCTCTACCGTTGAAACCGTCGTGATGCAGCACGAGGTTGGCCATATTATCGGCCTTGTGAATAATGGTGTGGATATGCAAACAGACCACCAGGATGAAGAGAATGGCCGGCATTGTAACGTTGAGGATTGCCTGATGTACTTTGCGGTTCGTACCACTGATTTCTTTGCAAACATCTTTGACGGAAATATTCCCGAACTGGATGAGCAGTGTATTGCTGATTTACAGGCTGCCGGTGGGAAATAATCTGGATCGTGGGATGAATCCCACGCTCGTTTATATCACCCAACGGTGGTTGGGTTTGGGGTTTCTTAGTGAATAGAAAACCTAAAGCCCTCCATGGGCTTTATAACCGGGCCGGTCATTTATGGCCGAAACCGTGGGATAAATCCCACGCTCGTCAATACCACCCAACAAGGGTTGGGTTTGGGGGTTTCTTAATGAATAGAAAACCAAAAAGCCCTCCATGGGCTTTATAACCGGGCCGGTCATTTATGGCCGGCATCAATGGTTTTATTATTTAAAACAACACCGTGTTTTAAAAGCATTCTTTTATGTTCTTCCTCAAAGCTATAATACCTGTGATGCTCTTTTTGATTTGAGATATAAGATTTAACCTGTTCTACATTAGACCTGCTGACACTGAAGGCGCTGTATCCACCCTGCCATTTAAACCTTCTGTCATCGTAGAAAGTATCATTGATCCATTTCGATGTACTTCCTTTTATCAAATGCATTGCACTGCTAATTGACATAGTTGAAGGCAACTTTAGCAGTATATGTATGTGATCGCTCATACCACCGGAATTGATGATCGGAATTCCCTTGTTCCTTCCTATACCTGCTATGTACTTTTGAAGTTGATGCTCGATGTCCGCTTCAATTAATGGCTCTCTGAACTTTGTGCTGAATATGGCATGTACGTAAATAATGGAGAAGCTGCTCATGATCTTGTAAAATTTTAGTTAACGTGTATAAGTAAGAGGCAAATTTTGAAAAACCCTTACAAAAATTGTGAAAAAAAATT